>CANREC010000006.1 GCA_947629535.1 uncultured Clostridia bacterium
GATTCTTCGCTATCGCTCTGAATGAGCACAGGGCCCGCAGTTCATGCAGAGCGTAGCGATGCATCCCAGCAAACGGGCGGAACAACATCATTCAAACCTATTGACAGCATACATTCAGTATGTTATAATATCAATAAGCAACAAGGGCTCCTGCCCGGCGGTTGGCTCCTTTGGGGGGGAATATTACGGATATTTCCAACAAAGGGGGTGAACGCGTATGAAGGATCTCTACGAAATTCTCCTGCGACTGACAGAGCTGATCGAACAGCTCTCCGTGTTGCTTGAGAACATTGAGTACATCGCAATCAAACGCGCAAAAAAATAACCGCCCAAGGCGCTGTCATGCTTTGACGGTTATTTCTTGATAACTCGGAGCTGACCGCTATGCAGAGTCAACCCTTGTTGTGTCTTTATTGTAGCACACATTCTCTTATATGTCAAGGGTTTGTGTGCTTTTTCTTCCCGCTCCGCTCTGAATGAGCACAGGCCCCGCCGTTGGGGATGTGTTCTGACCTCACCCGACCTTCTTACCGATCAACTCAAAGGCGGAAAAGTCGGTCAAGTCGTAGCGGAGAGGGGAGACGGAGATATGTCCCGTCATGGTCGCGTCTGTGTCGAGCGAGAGGTCCCGCGTGCCCTCATACAGGCACTTGAGCCTCGGCTTGATCGTCCCGTCGGGCTGAAAATCAAACTCATCCGTATAGATCGCGGGGCCCATTTTGGTGAGCAGGATCTCATCCCCGCTTTCGGGAAAGTTGACGTTGAGGATGTCCGCAAAGTCAAACATGTGCTCGCGCTGTATTTTCTCATACACGCGTTCGATGTTCCTTGTCGCATTCTCAAAGGAGAGGAACGCGGCGGAGAAGGCGATGGACTTGACGCCGCAGATGGCGGCCTCATAGCAGGCCGCGACGGTGCCCGAGTAGTGGATATCCCCGCCGAGGTTGGGCCCGCAATTGATGCCCGAGATGACGAGGTCGAACTGTTTTTTCATGCCGAGAATGGCGACGCGGACGCAGTCGGCGGGGGTGGAATCGACGCTATAGGCCTCGATCCCCTCAAAAAGACCGCTCTTTTTGACTTCATAGCATTGGTGGATCTCGATGGAATGGCTCTTTGCGCTCTGTTGGACCTTGGGGGCGAACACAGTGACTTCGCCCTTTGTCCTCGCCCATTCCACGAGGAGTTTGAGCCCTTCGGCCTCGATGCCGTCGTCGTTTGTCAATAATATCTTCATAGCCAACCCTCGTGTGTGGATTTATATTCTTTGAGAAGGGCGTCGGCGTCCTCGATGCACCGCTGCATCTCCTCGACGGAAAAGACCGTCGCGCCCGCCGCCATGTTGTGCCCGCCGCCGTGATACTTGATGGCGAGGTCGTTGATGCCGAGGAATCTCGATCTGAGCCGCACGCGGATGTTGCCCTTTTCGACATTGTCGATGAACGCCACCCAGATGAGACTTCCGCGGATCTTGCTGAGGTCCCCGACGACGTCGCTCGCCGCCTCGAGCGAGAGCCCGAATTTCTCCTGCACGGCCCGATCCATATAGATATACGCGACGCCGTTTTCGGTGATGCGGATGTGGTCATAGACATACGACTTGAGCCGCAGTTTTTGGATATCTTCCGTATAGAGATCGGCGAACAGCCTTTCATAGTCGACGCCGCAGTCGAGAAGGGCCCCCGCAAGGCGCATGGTCTCGCCCGTGACGCCTTCAAAGCGGAATCTCCCGCTGTCCGTCACCATGCCCATATAGATGAACGCGGCCGCCTCCGGGGTCATCTTGAGCCGATCTTTGAACGTGACATAGAAGTCCGCGATCATCTCGCACGCCGACGAGCGGAAATCTTCCACCCAATTGATGTCGCCGTACGGGTCTGCCTCGATGTGATGGTCGATCTTGATCATCTCCTTTGCCTTGTCATAGTTGGCATTGGAGATGCGCTTGCGCGTTCCCGTATCGATGACGATGAGGAGCGCGTCCCTGTAAATTTCCTCCGAAACGTTGTCCTCTCCGCCGCAAAAGGCGAGATATTCCGAAAAATCGTCATCGCAGAGATAGATATTTTTCTCGGGATATGTATCGCGCAAAAGCTTGCAAAGGCCCTTCGTCGAACCCACCGCGTCACCGTCGGGACGGATGTGTCTTGAGATGATGATCGTGCTATAAGTCTCGATTTTTTGCAAGATCTTTGCCTTGACGTCCTCGTTCATTCCGCACCTCCTGCCAAGAGATCCAGATCGCTCAAAAGCGCCATGGCCGTCTCTTTATCGGGCACGGTGCACCCGCTGGCCTTCTTGTGTCCGCCTCCGCCGTACTTGACGGCGATGGGGTTGATGTTGTAGCGGTTGGAGCGGATCTCGACGTGTACGCCGTCGTCCGCCTCGGTGAAATTCACCCAGACGAACACGCCCTTGATGTCGTGCATTAGGCTGACCATTCCCGAAGAGACCACGGGCGCCGCGTCGCTGTTTTCGGGCAAGTCCTCTTTGGCCGTGTAGATATAGGCGACGCTGTGCTCGGTGAATCTGATCTTGTGCATGTTGTCGGCCTTCTCGATGATCTTGGAAAAATCCTCGGCATAGAGGTCGTAGTAGAGACGGTTGAGGTCGATGGGCTGGGAGAGAAGGAAGGCGGCAAGTTCGAACGTCCTCGCCGTGACGGAATCAAAGACGAATCTCCCGCTGTCCGTCACCATGCCCATGTAGAGATAGGTCGCAGAGTTTACGGAAAGCTTGAGTTTCATCTCCCTCGCGAACCATGCCACGAGCCCGCACGCGCTCTCGCACGAGCTCTCCACGACGTCCACGTCGCAGATGTTCTCACAGTAGATGTGATGGTCAAAGCGTAGCGTTTTTTCGGCCGTCTTGTATCTCTCGTCGCAGATGAGGCGGGAAGAGCCGCAGTCAAGGACGATCGCAAGCGCACCGCGGTAGGTCTCGTCGGGGATCTCGTCCATCGGAATGTCGATGAAGGGGAGGCGCGTCGCGATATCGCCGACCATATAGACCTTTTTCTCGGGGAAATTGTCCTTGATGAGAAAGTAGAGGCCGATCTGGCTGCCCATGGCGTCCCCGTCGGGATGCGCATGGCGATGAATGACGATCGTATCGTACTTTTTGATGAGTTTGAATGCTTCTTTGAACATGTGTGTCTCCCTTTTGCTGAAGTTTTATATTATACCATATTCGGGGCCTTTTGTCAACCTTCGGGCTTGACAATTGCCCGATTTTCAAGTATAATGTCATTTACGAAACATTGCGAGGAAAAGTTATGAGAAAATACAGGATCCGTATCGGTCTCGACGTGGACGATACGCTCTATGAATGCAATTCCTATGCCGTAGACATCATCAATCGGCGTCACCCCGATGAGGAACCCATCCGCATCGAGGACATCAAGACGTGGGGCGGGGACGAACGCCACGGCGACGAGCGGATCGCCCTCTATTCGGACCCCGAGTTCGTGCGGACGCAGCCCATCACCCCGGGCGCACAGGAATTTGTCAGGAAACTTTCGGAGATCGGAGACGTATTCTTCATCACCGCCGTCCCCGCGCGCGTCATGAGCGCGAGAGCAGAGCGCCTTTTGCAGGATTTCCCCGAGATCCCTTCCCGAAATATCATGATGGGGACGAGAAAGGACGTCATTTCGCTCGACATCATGCTCGACGACGGCGCACACAACATATCGAGCTCCCGCGCCGCTTACCCCGTCCTGTTCCGCAAGCCGTGGAATTCCGACCTTTCGGGCCTGCTCTCCGTCAATAGCTACGATGACTTCCTGCATTTCTGCGAGATGGTCAGAAATTCCTTTGCCGAGAAATTCCCCGACCTCAAGAACGGGGGCGTTCTGTGCCTCGTCGGCCCGTCGGGTTCCTCCAAGACGGAGATCGCGGGCGAGCTCACCAAATTGGAGAAATTTGAGAAACCGCTCACTTCCACCACCCGTCCGCGCAGAAAAACGGAGGGCGAGGAGGCCTACCGTTTCATCAGCGAGAAACAATTCCTTGACGAGATGCGTGCGGGCAGCTACTTTGAGACGACCGTCTACAGCGGCTACCACTTCGGCACTTCGGAAAAGGACATCGACAGCATCGTCAAACGGGGACATATCGCCGTCATCCCGATCGACATCTGCGGCGCGATCACCCTCAAGAATCTGTACAGGGAACGCGCGATGCTGGTGTTTACGCGGCGGGAGAGGGCGGACGCCATCAAGAGCATCATCGGCCGCGATATCGACATCGACGACAAGACCAGACGCATCATGTCTCTCGATTTCGAGTATCGGAACAGCGAGGTGTGCGACGTTGAAGTGAATGTCGGCGACGACGTTCTTCCCGCCGTCAAGGCCATCTTGGAAATGACGCTGCAGTGATCCTCCGCATCCGCAAGAAGCAATAAAAGACGAGCCTCGGCTCGTCTTTTTTATAAAGAGACATTGACAATATATTAAAAGATCCGACAGAAGATACTTTTATCGGTCTGACCGTATCCCAAACAGGCGTAATATCCTTGACAAATTTTGTCGAAATATATATAATAGAAACGATAACATTTTTTAACTTATTTTGTCCCTCTTCCAAGGGACGGACGCACTTTTCGGCACATCGATATCCATGAAAATTTCCAAGTTTTTAGAAAAATTCGGCAACAGTTCGCTACGGCTTGATCCCATGACCGCTCCGCTCTATGAACGGACCTATCCGCTGCTCGCCGCGGCCCTGTCCGACCTTCCCGAAAAGACGGAGATCCCCGCGCTCGACGAGAAGTGTTTGACCAAGCTTGACGACGCTGCAGGGGCCCGTGACCGTGAGAAGGTGGGGGAGTTTCTGAAGGACATGCTCGACGCCGCCAGACTGTGGAGCGTCGAATGCGGCAACCAGTCCGACGGGCAAGCACAGGGCGCCATGCGCCGCACGCTCATCGGCAGGATCGACGTCATCCTGTCATCGGATCTCCCGGACGGCGTTAAAACTGCCTTGAAGGCCGCGCGGGAGAGCTTGCAGTCCATGTTTTTGCCGCGGAACGGGGCGCCCGTCCGCACGCTCTTTCTGAACTGCATGCGCTGTCTGGACCGCGTGGGAGCGGGCGACGGCGAAGCGGCGGAAGAGTTCTGCAAATCGATCCGACAATGGAGGGAAATGTCTTGATAAATAATATCGATTTTACAAGGTTTCGGAGCAGCTTTCTCCTAGCCCGCGTCAACGTGTCCTTGAATTATCTGCTATCCAATAACGTCAGCGATATCCGTGTACCCGACGGCTATGACGTCTATTGGCTCGACGGCATGGATTACGAAAAGTGGGACAAGGAAAAGAAATTTACGGACATTGTCTCCATGGATAAGAAGAATAAGGCGAGGAATATCGAATTTTTGTGTGTGCGGAGAAAGTTCGACGTCGAAGTCCCCTTCGGTTTTCGGTTCCGTGAAAAATGGAGAGTGTCGGGCAGCTGCACATGCTCATTGGACGCCGAAAAGCTCCTTTATGACTTTGTGCCGAAGAGCTGGACGCTGTGTTCGTCGGACGGGCTGAATTTCGAGTTCCTCTCCGAATACTACGTCGACCCCGACGATCTCACGGCGCCCCAAAAGGGACTGTCGATCGAACTTCGCGAAAAGATCCTTCCTCTCCTCGTGGATGAATTGGAAAGTGAAGTTTTGGACGAAAATGCCTTAGGAGAGCGGGTAAGATCCGCATTCGCCGCCATCTGCTCCAAAACTGAATTTCCGAGGGCAATTACGATCGGCCATGTGCCCAAAAATTTGCGTGTGAAGGCCGCCGCACAGGAGAGCACGGCCGCACAGGAGGGCGCAGATGATTAACTTGATCAATGGCCTGATCGGCGCCGCGATGGGTGTCTTATCCGCATTCCGGGACCATGACGATCCGGATGAAGGTATTTTCAAGAAGTGTTTTGGAACATTTCTCGAAACATACACAGAGTTTATGGGAGACGCTCTGCAGACTTTCATCAGGGACGTCAAGTACCGCAGGGACAAAAATGTCGCCCTCAAAGAGGCGATCAAGATCCTGCGGAAGAAAAATATCGACGAGGCGACGTACAGAGGGATCCTTGATGACATAAAAAATGCCACGACCGAATCAAGCCCGCGCATCGAAACGCTCATCGGGAAGATCAAGGAACGCGTCTCCAAGCTCTTCGTCAAAGAGGAGAAACGCGACGCAAGGATCCTCTGCGACATCTATGACGAGATCCTGTTCTATTTCGACTATTCCGAATATCTGTGCGAGGTGTCTCCCCAAAGATACGCGCAACTCGATGAAGAGACGCGGAAAGCCTTCGATACCCTTCTTCAGCAGACGATCGAGGCTTATGTGCGGAGCGTGTTCAACAGAAGTCTCGAGGATAACGAGAAACTTCAAGCAACGGTCATCGTCACATCGCTGAAGAATTTCCTGACCGACGAACGGTTCATCGGGCAGTTTTCCAAAGGGATCAAAAAAGAGCTCGGCGAGCGGCTCACCAATGAGATCGGCGACCACATCATCGAAAAACTTCTCACTTATTGTTCGGTTTCGAACGGCGGAAAGCTTGAGCTCAAGGAGATCGCCCTGTCGCGCTATGCGCCCAAATACATCCTTTCCGAGTGCCCCATATGCGGGTACTATGGGGAGAGGATCTATACGAACGAGAAGAACGCGACGACCTACTGCGCCGCCTGCGGGAGACGCTATTCGGTCGAACAGTATTCCGAGCCCGAACTTTTTGCCAAAATGGACCAGATGTTCGAGTCGAACAACAGTGCGCTCGAAGCCCTGCGCGAGCTTCTGAAAATGTATCAACAAGAGGGTCAGACTTCCGCGCAAGAGATCCTGAATAAGATCATTGATCTTGGCGACACAGTCATCGAAAGTAACGCCGAGCGCTCTGCGGAAGAATTGGCGCAGTTCGAAGAGCTCCGTTCGGAACTCAAAAAGGGTCTGGAAGGCTGCGTCGCCCAACAGCACCTCGAGAGCTTGCTCCATGCACAGGAGGACAACTTCGCCGATCTGAAGGAAAGCCTCATGAAACAAGCCGCTTCCGCCGACCGTTTCAATCCCGCCATGCTCGGCATGATGAAGGAAACGATCGATCAGCTCGTCAAGGTCAGCCAAAAGGCGGACAAGCAGAGCGCAGACGTTCAGAGCATTCTGGATTCTCTCAAGGGTATCAACGATCAAAACAGATCCTACTATGAGAGATTGAGCCAAAAGACGGAGGACATCGGCGCACAGGTCAACCAGATCCTCGAATACGAGAGAAAGGTCTTTCCCGAGATGAACGAGCAGATGTCTACGCTCTTGGAGTACGCCCAAAAAGCCGTCACGAAGGAATCTGTGGAAGAGATGACGTCCGCTCTCGGCGGGGACGTCAAAAAGGCGATCGCCGACGCGGGGAGAACACTTTCCGCCATCACAGAATCGAGCATGGCGCAGATCATGTCTCAGATAGACAGTATCAATGCCAAAGGACTTTCGTCGGAAGGCCTCAGCCGCATGATCAAGGACGGTGGAACGCATCTCAGCGGGCAGATCAACGGCATGCAGCGCATTTTGCGCGAACATACGGAAAACAGCAAAGAGAACTTCCGCATCATCATCTCCATGCTGGAAGACCAGCGCGTCAGCCTCATGGCGTCCGTCGGGCTTCAGATGGGGCAGGAAGAATTCAAGAAGATATATCAAGGGAAGATCCCGAGCATGTATCTCTATGACGAGGGCCTCGGGGGAGCGTTTGCCTGTCCCTACTGCGGCGCAACCGAGCCTCGCACGCTGAACGAGGACCAATATTGCCGCTGTAATGTGTGCGGGAACAAATTCCTCGGCGTCAACCCTTCTATTTCGGGTCTGAAGATCCCCAAAGGCGAGGACATCTGGACATTCCTGCATAAGAATTTCGGCAAGCCCCGCGACGATGTGCTCTACGCCACGGACGAAAGGGTCAAAAAATGGCGTGCCGCTCACACGGCAACGATGACAGTAAGGTCGTCTAAAAAGGCCGTCGATTTCTTCGATTCATTCAAGATCGAATTTCCCTCCGCGTGGCCGCAGGATGGGTTACTGATATTGCCGGAGCTCGCGATACGTGGAAATGCAGCCATAAAATGTACGACGATCAACCAATTGACTGTCTTTGATACAGAGACGGCATCGAAGATAAAGACCTTGATCTTCTCGGATGATTCATCAGTCGCATTTATCGGTATGGTCAGATCCGGGAATTCGAACAAATCGATCAAAAGCGATCCGTTTGCCGACTTTCCCAATATATCCACAGTCGTGATCTGCGGGAAAAATAAGAAAATTGAATTAGGAGACAGCGCTTTGGAAAACTTCAGAAAAAATCTCGGATGGGGCAACAAGCTCTACGGCGTCAATGCCGAGGACAGGAAAAACTTCTGGGAATATAAAAACGGAGAAAAAACATGATCGCATTATTGGCAGACGAGGCGGGAAGATCATCGGCAGGCCAATGGATCACCATCGCCGTGATCATGATCGTAACAGTGGCAGTGACAGTATTGGAGCTTTTCAAAGCGAGAAAAAACGGAGGAATCGATATGAGTAAACGAACGAAGGACAAACAGAATAAAAAAGACAAACAGAATAAAAAAGCAGAATCTGCAGAAAAAAACAAAGCGCCCACGCACGAGGGCGTGGCGTCGGAAAATACCACGAAGATGCCTGCCCAAAAGGCGCCTGCCCAAAAGGCGCCCTCCCCTTCGGAAGAGGAAAAACCGCGGATCCCCTTCGACCCCTATAAAGGCGGTCCTCGTAAGCAATTTCCGGTGACAGAGCCCCAGGAGAGTGTAGCGCCTTCCGGACCCGAGGGCCATGACGATGCGGCGACGGAGAAGATGTCTTCCTTGCGCCCTGTTTCCGTCGAGACGGACGAGGAGATGGTAGAGGTAGAGGAGCCCGAAACTGCGCAAGAGGAAGTCTCCGACCTCAAGCAAAATGCGTTCGTGTCCGTGCAGGAAACGCCTGATCCCGTTCAAGAAACGACGGACACAGCGCAGGAGGAAGCTCCCAAGCAGGAGGAAACTTCCAAACAAGAGGAAGCTCCCAAAAAGGAGAAAACTCCCAAACAGAAGAAAGCTCCCAAGCAAGAGAAGGCTCCCAAGCAGGAGAAGGCTCCCAAGCAGGAGGAAATTCCCGAACAAGAGGAAACACCCAAGCAGAAGGAAAAACCCCAAAAGCCTATCGACAAAATATGGTGCAGAAAGGCGCTCAGAACTCGTGCGCACGAGCTTGAGGACGAAAACAGTAAACTACTGGACGAGCTCGAAGAGTTGAAAAGTCTCCTCGGGCTGAGAGAAGAAAAGCTTACCGAGGAGAAGGCCCGTTACAGTGATCTCGCTGCCCGTAATGAGGAATTGCAGCGGGACAAAGATTCTCTCCAAGTAGAGAACGGGCGGCTCATGAAAGAAAAAGAGGAGCAGGCCAGATCCGCACAAGAGGACAAAGAGAAACAAAACAGCGACTGGAAAAAACAGCGCGATGACCTTTTCAAGGAAAAAGAGAAATACAAAAATCAATGCGATGCCGATAATGAGAGCGAAAATAGAACCGTCAGATCCATGCAAGCGTTCCTCAAGGAGTGGAACGACGTATGCGCGGCGCTCAAGATCGACGCCGCAGTGAATACGCCCTGTACCACAGGGGATGACGTCGGCCGCATCCTCGCAAACGAAGCCAAGAATGCGCTCGGTCCTCTGAAAACATTCTGCAAAGCGCAAGAGATCTTGCAACAGAAGTTGGATGAAGTCTCCTCGCAAATGAGTAGGCATGTCGAACTTTCCGCTCAGTCCGATTCCGACGATTATAAGACGTGGTGGCATCGGGTCGGGAATGAGTGCTATGCTTTTTTGGGGAATTTGCGTGATGATCTGAACTATCATGCCTTGATCCCCGACATCGAGCTGCATGAAAAAAATTATTTTGAGATAAAAGAAAAAATCGATGCATTCTTGGACAATATCATGAGGGAAGCATCAAACAGGAGAGGGTAAGATGGGTAGAATTCAAATTGGTATCGATTTTGGTAGTACATACACCTATGTGTATATGATGGAGACAGGATCCAACTCTCTTCAGCGTGTCGGAGAACAGGTGCTGTATGAAAATCAAGCGGGGATCCCTACAAAAATCGGGAAATACACAGATTCGGACGGGTCATTAAGGACATCGATCGGCATGATGGCGCAGTACCGTTTCTTGAACGATAAGTTGACCCGTGCTTCTCAGCATACCTTTGAGAGACGCAATCTCAAGCGGTCTTTAAGAGAAGAGTACTCGTTGGAAAATCCTACGGGAGAGCAAGAAAGGCAATTCCAAACGGATAAAGAGGACATCACTGAATTTTTCAGACAGATCTTTCATGGGACAGATGAGAATTTCCGAGGAAGGATCGACGAAGTGGAGAAGATCGTCTTCGGATGTCCCGCGCCGACGCCCGAGGACGCGGGAGACGAGTCCGAGGACCAGGGCGTGACGGATGAACTCTCCTATTCGGCACAATTGAAAGAGATATTGCAAGAGATCTTTCCGAATTTATCAAGTGACGCCATTATTCCGTATCCCGAGCCCGTCTTGGCGGGCTTTGCGATCATCCGTTCGCAGCTTTCGGAAGGGCCTTTCCCCGACGGCACCTATCTGTTTGTCGACTTGGGCGGCAGCACAAATGACTATACGATCCTTTCCGTAAAGGGCGGGGAACTGGAAAACAACAAGCCCCTCTACCACAGCACACAGGGGGGGATGGGCCCCTCCGGGTCATGGTACGATTCCAAAATGACGGACGCTGTTCCCGGCCTCACGAAATATATGGCCCAGAGAGCCAAGGAAAAGATATTCGCATCCGCCAAAAGAGACCCCACCTTCGATGACGTCGGCAATGCAATGGCCGAGATGCCTGACGGGCATCAAAAACAAGTGAAATTCCGCTATAAGAGGGAACCAGGCAGGATAGAACCTCCCGAAGATCAGGATTGCATTTGTTGCTATTTGTGCGACGATTGTGAATTTGAAAAGTTGTATGATCAAACTGCCAGACGGGCCGCAAGGGTAGTGGAAACTGCCTTTGAGGCTAATCCCGAGATCGTCCTCGACCGAGTGTATTTTGTCGGAGGCTCTGCGCGGATGCGTCCCCTGCGGAAACGCATCATGGATAAAATCAAAGAAACATGCGGCGATAAGCTCAGAGACGGCTCCTGTGATTATATCGGAGAGTACGGCGACAGCGCGGACGCCGTGATGGGACAGGAAAGAGAGCCGCTGACTTGCTCCAACATCGTCGCCTACGGCGCAGTCCTCATGGCACATGAGGGAATAGTCATTGCCCCCGATCCATTGGAGGGGATCCGATGTGCCTTTGGCAGCAAAAACGAAAACATAATTTTTAAGGTATCTACCGAACCGCTTTCGGGCCAATTGACAGGCAAGCCTGAACATCAGATCGCTTATTTCGGAGTTAAGCATGAAAGCACGTCTGACGAACGAGATGAAAAAGGTCGCAGAACGATCAAAATATCTGTAAGCAATACCCAGAAACCGAAAAATAATCAAAAACCGGTTACTGTTTCCTACAAACGACGTCCACAAAGTATTCCGTTTTGGATAATAGCACGTCATGGAGGCGATGATTTTCGCTATCCGAAACATGGCACCTATCAATTCCCCATTAGCGGTCTGGAATTTGTTGGGAATAAAAAGAACATCCTGAGGATCTTCTTGCTATATACGGTAGAGAGGGATTTCTATGTTCTGTTGCTTCCAAATGCCAAGAAGGGACTTTCCGAGTATCCTAAAAATTATAGCAACACGGAACTCATAGATAACATCGATCTAAAGAACGCTCGAATTTATTCTTTACAAATGGATACACCGGAAAATGGAGAAGGCGGTAGAAAATTCACATCTAACGCAAAAAACAATTCGGATGAAATGAAACTTATCAAAGAATTCATTGATAAATGTGGGACGAAAAAATAAGGGGAGGAAAAAAATAATGAGTGGATTGCAATTTTCTGATTTTGATTCGGACGATTTCGATGAAATTGAGGAAATGGACGAAGAAACGAAACAGCCCGAGTCTTCGGGTAGGGAAAAAATGGATTTTGAGGATTTTTCGGATAACGAGACACCCCAAACCGACTTGAGCCCCATTTTAACCATGCTCGGCGAGCTCAAAGTGCTCGTGGAGGGCATGTCGGCGAGCAAAAACGAGGCAGATCTTGCGCCGCTCACACAGCAGCTTAACGATTTGCAGAAGAATGTCACTAGCGTCGCCGCCGCAATGGGGAAAAACGGCCCCGTCGGGAGCCTATCGGGCAAATTTGATTCCCTCGAAAGATCTTTCAAAGATGTCGCCGATGCCGTCGGTGACCAAAACGGGGAGATGGCGCTGAAATTCGACGGAGCCATCAAATATTTTGATAAGTCTTTTCAAACCGCGAACCAAAATTTGGAGAATTTGACCAAGACTGTCGAGTACAATAAAAAGGCCACGGACGGAACGTTGGGGCAAACAAAGCAGGACATTTCTACGAAGTTCGAGGAGACCTACATCAATTTCAAGAATGAACTTTCAGACGGTCTGGAAAAGCTCCGCAGCTCGATCGAAAAGGCGTCTCAAGAACAGACTAGGTCCGCAGGGGAGCGGGAAGGGGATCTTCAAAAGAAGATCGTCGAGTGGACGGCCAAGCTCGGCATATTGACCCAAGACGTCGCTTTATTCAAGAACATATTGGCCCAAGGCCTCGGCGCGATCGAGACCAAAGTCGCGCAAAAGGTCGAAAGCACGCTGAAAACCGTCGTCCCGCAAACGATCAAAAACGACGAGATCGCCCAAAAAGTTTCCGCAGCCGTCAAGTCGACCGTCTCGCAGGAGCTTCAAACGGCCGTTTCCGCGAACTTCAAGGCGCTCAGCGATCAGATGGAGACAATGTCGCGTTCGGTCAGTGCGGCTTTGGAGGAGATCGGAAACGTCAAGGAAAAACTCGAAACGGAGATCGTCCCCCGAACGGAAAAAGCACAGCGAAAAAACAGGGAGAACACAGTCTACCTGCTTTCAACGCTGATTTTTGCAATGGTCAGCGGACTGAACATCTTCCTCTTGATCATGGGACAGCCCGCCATGCTTACGGACCTTCGCCAGCTCTACCTTGCGGCGTTCAGTTTCGTCGCCATCTCCGTGGCAAGCGTCATTCTCTTCGGCTTCGTCAAGGCCATGGATGTGAGCCCGGAAGAGAAGAAACACTACGGCTATTACATCATCACGGCTCTTCTTTCAGCCACAGCATTTGTGCTCGCCATGGTCGCCTGCTGGGCTTAAGCGCGGAAGGGCAGGGGATAGAGCGCACAGGCGTCGGGATCCGTATATGTCCGTAAAAAATACTGCCCGTCGTCCATGGCAACGATGTAAATGGAGATGTCGCTCTGCCGCCTGCAAGAGCTTTGGATATCGATCTGAACGGTCTGGACGCTCCCGTCTGCATGTTTGCAATACACAAACACGTTGACGCTCCCCGTTATCTCAAAGATGCGGAAACAGTGCCCTTCAGTCTCTTCTCTGTTGCGGAAATCCTGTTCGCGGATGACGGGCAGTGCGATCTCCATCGGGTACCCGTTCCAAATCGTGATAAGTCCTATCTGCATACATACCTCTTACAGCAAGATGTTACACGATGGGGAAACAAAAAATAACAGTTATTGTGTCATAAATTGTATTTTATGAAGGGATCTTTCCCGCCTGCGGGCCGTACTCGGCCCGCATTTTTCTATGAAAAGACCCTCGCGTTTGCGAGGGCGGAAGAACAATATAGATCAATTCCCTGCGGCGGTCAGGTCCAAAGTTTGTCAGGGTCGAACCCGTACACCTGCACGACTTCGAGAAGGGGCGAGGCGGCGATGTCGTCGGGCGTGACGAGCGGCCCGCCCGTGGGGTCCAAATCGTACCCTGCATTCAAAAAGGACTGCCAGACGAGATGGGCGCAGTGCGTCGACGTCGGCGTCCGCCCGTCCTTGCACTGGTCCTTCGGCAGGAAAAATCCCACAAACACATTGTAGGAAAGCCCCGTGAGCGCGTTCTCGGCATCGGACGCGATCTTTGCCCGCGTCGCCGCGTCCGCGTCCTTCAGTCTGAGGACCATAAAATTCGATGATTTTTGGAACCACGCCGTGCCGCCGACGGAGATCCTGCTGTCAACGCCGATCGCGATCGACTGGAGCAGAGATCCGCTCGGACCGTTGGTGACGAGCGCCGCATGCCCGTGTCTCCACCCGAAGAGATGGGTCGACGACGACACGAGAATGTCTCCCGCCTCGAGCGGCACGATCGGCGCCGTGAAGTCCTTCCCCGTTTGAGGGTCTCTGAGCTTGTCGTGCGGGGTGATCGGCGTCGTGTATGCGTGATAGACCTCTCCCTCGAAAAAGAACGATTCCTGAAAGAGGGGGAGCCTTGAACGCGAAACGCTGTCCGCGCCCGCCTTGGTGAGCCCCGTCTGGCGGTAGATCGTCTCATAATCCTCATCCGTCCATTCCGCCTTCGCGATGAGAGGGGAGAGGTCGATCTTCTCATAGGAAGGAAGAATGCGGGCGCTCCGCTCGCATACGCCGTCCGCGACCGCAAAAAAGGCGCCCAATACTGTGATGAGCATACAGAAACATGTGAACACGGCAAGCACGATCGTCCATGCCCGATATCTCTTCTCCATGCGGCGCCTCCTTATAAAAACAGTATACCCGCATTTTTTCATTCTGTCAACCGTTCGAGGGACCCGATCGGCCGCCCGTTTCATAAGATGATACCGACGGGGAGACCCGATCATTCCAATGAGGATCAAAAAGGGGACAAATCATGTGTAATTCCTGTAACAACAACCTTGCAAGCATCTTGAACAACCTGTTTGGAAACGGCTGCGGCTGTAACAACAACGGCAACGGAAACGGCTGCGGCTGTAACGGCGGTTGGAACAACTTTTCCAACGGTTTCGTGAGCGGCGTCAATGCCGTGAACGCCGCCAACGGCCGCGGCTGCGGATGCAATAACAACGGCTGCGGCTGCAACAACGGTTTCGACCAGTACTACGCACAGCAGTACGCGCTCGGCCCCTATGCGCAGAACAACGGCTGCGGTTGCTGCAACTCGACATTCTGATACAAAAGACGACCTCGGCGCCGCGTTCCGCGGCGCCTCTTTTTTGCCATCGCCCTTGGGATCCTTCGGGCTACGCCCTCAGAATGAACCCTTATCTCGCCCTCCCCCCGTTGAAGGGGGAGGGGTAGGGTAGGGGGTTGGGCAACGGATCCGAACATGCCCACCTCAGTCACCTACGGTGACAGCTCCTCCTCGGGAGGAGCCTTATCTGCTCCGTAGGTCTATGTCATTTCGAGCGTAGTCGAGAGATCTCTATTGCGGTGTAGATCCCTCGACAAGCTCGGGATGACAGTGGGGTCTTAGACTGAGCAGTTGCCCCGATCCCCGCATTTATTTTCCCTGATTTTTGATTTTCGCTTGCAAAAGCGGGAATCGGGTGTTATAATATCGTGGTCTATGGCAGAAGAAAACGTCAAGAAAAAATTCACTTTCACAAAACCGACCAAGCGGCAGGTCGAGAAGTTCCTTCTGAATCTTCTCTTCATCGTCCTCGGGAATGCGATCACGGCGGCGGGCGCTGCGTTCTTCATCGTCCCCAACGGCTTTGCCATGGGCGGCACGACGGGCCTCGGCATCTTCGTGAAGAACATGCTCAAAAACTTTACCTCGGTGGGGGAGCAATGGACGGAATGGGCGGTCCAGATCACCGTCTACACTGCCAATATCGCGCTCTTCCTTCTCGGGACCGTTCTGCTCGGCAAGAAATTTGCGGTCGCGACGGGTGCGGGGACCTTCCTCTATCCCACATTCCTTACAATATATCAACCCCTGCAGACGGCCTATAAGGAGACGTACGGCTACAACATGGGGGCGGGGGGAGACCTCGGCAGCCCGCTTCTTGCGATGCTCTGCGGCGCGCTCCTCTTCGGGCTCGGCGTCGGCCTCGTCCTTCGCGTGGGGGCGAGCACGGGCGGCACGGACATTCCGCCCCTCATTCTGAAGAAGTTCTTCAACACGCCCGTCTCCGTCTCGATGTGGTGCATCGACTTCAGCATCGTCGCGCTCAACCTCATCGCCGCGCCCCTCGAATCCGTCCTGTACGGCGCCATCATCACGCTCGTCTCCTCGGTCGTCGTCGGCAAGATCTCGCCCATCGGCATGAAACGCATTCAAGTCAAGATCATCTCCATGCACTATAAAGAGATCAGGGACATGATCATTCTGAAGGTCAGCCGCGGCGTCACCGTGCTCTACGGCCAGACGGGTTATCTGAAACAGCCCTGCCACATGATCCTCACCGTCATCTCATCCCGACAGCTCGTCAGACTGAAGTCGGAAGTCCAGAAGATCGACCCCAATGCCTTTATGACGATCAGTACCGTCTCCGAAGTGCGGGGGAAGGGATTCCACACCGAAGGCGTCGAATTTTTGATGCCGCAGGAGAAGGAAGTCCCGCCGCAGATGGTCAGCGACGAAACGGACGACGGACAAAGCGAATAACTCTCAGCCGCCCCCGGGCGGTTTTTTTGTGCATAGAAAGGCGGGGGAGCAGACCGCCCACCTTTCCGTCACCAATGCTCATCCTGAGGGCGTAGCCCGTGCCCCGTGTCCCACACCCGTGCCCCGCGTCCCGCCCCCGCGTCCCGCGTCCCACGTCCCGCACCCCGTGCCCCGTGCCCCGCGCCCCGCGTCATCCTGAGCCGCCGCCGAAGGCGGCGTGTCGAAGGATCCCCTCAAACGAAGTCCGCCATAATTGACCAATTCTGCATTTTTGCATCTTGACTTTTTCTCAAAGTCTTGTATAATAAAAGTATAGGGGGAATAAAATGATCCGTATCGCACTCGTGGACGACAACAAAAAGGATCTTGCCGTGATGCAAAAGTACTTGCAGACCGCGCAGGAGAGCGGCGGCTATGAAGAATTTACGTTCGATTCCTTCACGAACAGCATGGAGTTCATCGAGGCCTATCACGGAAAGTATGACATCATCTTTCTGGATATCGAGATGCCCCTTCTTGACGGAATGGAAGTCGCAAAGCGTCTCCGCCGCATGGGGAGCGACAGCTGTATCGTTTTCATCACCAACATGCCGCAATACGCCGTGCAGGGGTATGAGGTCGAGGCGCTCGCCTACCTCATCAAACCCGTGCGCTTTTTTCATTTCTCCCAGCTGCTGAAACGGGCCATCGACCGCATGAAAAAACGCAGGACAGAGGAGCGAAGCATCGTGATCAATACCCGCCAAGAGGTCAAGGTCGTGCCCTCTTCCACCATCCGTTACATAGAAGTGGAGAGCCACAACCTCGTCTTTCACACGACGGAAGGGGAGTTCCGCACCCGCGCCTCGCTCAAGGCCATCGAGGAACAGCTCGGGGGCATGAGTTTCTGCCGCTGTAACAGCTGCTATCTCGTCAATCTGCGCTATGTCGACTCCGTCGTCGGGACTACTGTTCGCGTGGGCGGGGACGAACTTCTCATGAGCCGCCACAAGAAGAAAGAGTTCGTGGAACAGTACATGAAATACACGAGGTAGGGGTATGTGGGAAAGGATCGTAAACTTCTTTACGGCGGACGGCTTTGCCTATGAGCTGCTGTTGTCCTTCCTGCCGCTCGTGCCACTGCTTCGGCCGAGGAAGTGGGCGGCGCTCCGCATCGCGGGGAGCGTCGTCTCTCTCATTCTGCTCGCCTGCGCGACCTATCCATACTGCGTCGGGAACAATGCCGAAACGTTCACGGCGAGCCTTTGGTACGTCGCTCTCGCCGTGCTCACCCTCGACGCCGTCTGGTTTTGCTTTCAGGGCGACCTCTGGAACGCGCTCTTCCTCTCGATGAGCGCCTACGTCATCCAACACATGCACTACCAGTTTTCCAACTTGTGGGGATATGTGCTCGGCAGATGCAACGTGCCCGAGGGCAACTGGCTCCACATCTTCACCTACTTTCTGAGCATGCTCGCCGTGTTCACCTTCTGCTATTTCTTCTTCACGCGGCGTCTCGAAAAGGAAAAGAACTTCCGCGCCAACAACATCAAGCTCCTTCTCAGCACGACGCTCATCGTGCTCGTGCTCATTGTTCTGAACCTGTTCACCGACCGTGAGATCGAGAGGGAGAACATGGGCTCTTCCTATCTGCACCTCTGTCACATCTTCTTCGGCCTCGTCTGCGGATTCGTCCTGCTCGATTCCCTCTATACTAACGTCTATAACAGAAAACTCGAGGAAGATATCCGCATCATTCAGCTCCTTTGGCAGAATGACAGGCGGCAATATGAGATGTTCCGCCAGAATCTCGAGACGATGAACATCAAATACCATGACCTCAAGCATCAGCTCGGACTCATGAGCGACGCCCGCCGCAATCCCGCGGGGCAGAAGTGGATGAACGAGGCACTCGATTCCCTCAACGTCGTGAGCATGATGCAAAAGACGGGCAACGAGACGCTCGACGTCGTCCTCGTGCAGAAACACTTGCGCTGCGACGCGGCGGGGATCCAGTTCGTCACCGTCGTGGACGGCAGCCTTCTGAACAAGATGGACGACGTGGATATCTATTCCCTGTTCGGCAACGCGCTCGACAACGCCATCGAATGTCTCGAATCGACCGAGGACAGCGAAAAGAGGACGGTCACGCTCACCGTGCGCAAGGTGGGGGACATGGCCAAGATACAGGTGGAAAATTACACCCCCGCCGCCGTCAGGATCGTGAACGGTTTCCCGCAGACGACCAAGCAGGACAAACTCTCCCACGGCTATGGCGTCAAGAGCATCGCCTACATCGTCCAAAAGTACGGCGGCATCATGAATTTTGAGGCGAACGATCACAATTTCATTCTCGACATCATGATCCCGCTGTGATTTTCTCACAGAAAAGTGTGAAAAAGTATGAAAATTTTTAACATTTAAGAAAAAAAGAAAAATTTTTGCAAATTGTGTAACAAAAAGTGCAAATTGCGCCAAAAATGTTCCGCGGACGATTTTTTCATGTATAATGGTCGGCAGAAGACGGGAAACGGACCATCCCTCTTCTTCATCCCCCCTTATGACGAACGCTCGCGGCACAGTTTCGCGGGTGTTCTGTTTTTTATTTGAAAATTTTTTGATAATTTTGAGTAAAAAATTTCCTCGGAAAGTCTGTCAATTATGCTGTTTCGATGACACTTTACGCCACAAAAACGCAAAAAATTAACATTATCTGTTAAAATATAAAAAAATTACGATGAGGAGGATCTCATGGAGAAAAAAGAAATCGTCAAAAAGATGACGCTCCGCGAAAAGGCTGATTTTTTGACGGGCAAGGCATTTTTCAAGACCGTCGATTATCCGCAGTACGGCATCCGCGGAATGTATCTTTCGGACGGGCCTCACGGCTTAAGGAAACAGGCCGACACAGCAGACCATTTGGGTCTGCATAAGAGCATTCCCGCGACCTGTTTTCCTACGGCGTCCATCATGGCGTGCAGCTGGGACGAGGGCTTGGGGGAACGCGTCGGCGAGGCGCTCGGCAAAGAGGCGGCGTCCATGGACGTCGATATGGTCCTCGGCCCCGGGCTGAACATCAAGCGTAATCCCCTGTGCGGGCGCAATTTCGAGTATTTCTCGGAAGATCCGCTCCTCGCGGGCAAGATGGCGGCTTCCTATGTCAGGGGCATCCAGTCGACCAACGTCAATGCCTGCATCAAGCACTTTGCGGCAAACAACCGTGAGTTCCGCCGCATGACGACGGATTCCGTCATCGACGAGAGGACCCTCCGCGAGATCTATCTGACAGGGTTCGAGATCGCCGTCAAAGAGGGGAAAACGAACACCGTCATGTCCTCGTACAACCGCCTCAACGGCGATTTCACCAACGAGAACAAGCATCTGATGCTCGACATCCTCCGCGGCGACTGGGGCTATCAAGGCGTCGTCGTCACCGACTGGGCGGGCTCCAACAGCCGTGTGGAAGGCCTCAAAGCGGGCAACGAGCTCGAGATGCCTGCCTGCAAGTACGGCGCGGACGACCTCGTCAAGGCCGTAGAGGCGGGCGAGATCCCCGAATCTCTCCTCGACGAGAGCGTGGAGCGCATCCTCGGCCTCACCGAGTTCAGCGACAGCAAACAGATCGTTCCCTTCGACGTCGAGGCTCATCATGCCCTTGCCCGCGAGTGTGCGGCAAAGGCCATGGTCCTGCTCGAAAACGACGGCGTCCTGCCCCTCAAGAAGGGGACCAAGGTCGCGCTTATCGGCGATTTCGCATTCGAACCCCGCTATCAGGGCGCTGGCTCTTCCATCGTCAATCCCACCAAGCTCACTACGGCGCAAGAGGCGCTCAGGGAGACCGAACTTACGGTCGTTGCCGAGGAAAAGGGATTTGACCGTTTCGGTAAAAAGAAGAAGGGCCTCGCAAAGAAGGCGGTGAAAGCTGCCTATGCGGCCGACGTCGTCCTCTATTTTGCGGGTCTCGACGAGTTCTCCGAGGCCGAAGGGCTCGACAGGGAGCACATCCATATCTCCGAGAATCAGAAGGCCCTCTTGAAACACCTCGTCGCGACGGGCAAGAAGGTCGTCGTTGTCCTGTCCTGCGGCTCCGTCGTGGAGACGGGCTGGACGGAGGGCGCCGCGGCCGTGCTCTATGCGGGCCTCGGCGGGCAGGCGGGCGCGCTTGCCGTCGCGGACATTCTGACGGGCAAGACGAACCCTTCGGGCAAGCTCGCGGAGAGTTGGGTCGAAAATTATGACGATTGCCCGACTTCCACGCCCGACCTCTTCCCCGGGGAGAAGGACAGCACGCAGTACCGCGAAGGGCTCTTTGTCGGTTACCGCTACTTTACATCGGCGGGCGTCAAACCCAAATATCCCTTCGGCTACGGCCTCAGCTACACCAAATTCAACTATTCTGACATCGAAGCGGGCAGCGACGGCGTGACATTCACCGTCACCAATATCGGCGACGTCGCGGGCGACGAGATCGCACAGCTCTACGTCGGCCTTCCCGACAGCAAGATCATCCGTCCGAAGATGGAGCTCCGCGGTTTCAAGCGCGTCTCTCTCCTTCCCGGCGAAAGCAAGCGCGTGACCATTCCCTTCACGGAGAGGACATTTGCCTTCTTCGACGTCGCCGCGAACGGCTGGCAGACGGAGAGAGGGGAGTATGACATCATGATCGGCGCCTCCTCCGAGGACATCCGCCTTGTCGCCTCTCTTGTAGTGGACGGCATCGATCCCGAACCCACTCTCGCCAAATTCCCTTCCTATGCGGCCGCAAACATCAAGGCCGTGCCCGATGAGGAATACTTCGCGCTCCTCGGAAGGTCGATCGAAAAACCGACAGGCAAGAAGAAACGCCGCCTTCCCGTGCACGAGAACACGACGGTCGGCGACCTCAAGTATGCGAGAGGCTGGACGGGTCGGGTATTCTCGTGGGCCATCCGTTTCGTCATCGCGGCGAGCAAGAAATTCGGCAACAAGGCGCTCGCAAATACGATGGTCATGGGCACTCTTCATCAGCCCATGCGCGGCATCGCCAAGTTCATGGGCCTCAACCGCCGCAAGATGGAAGGGCTCATCAAGATGTTCGACGGCCACTTCTTCAAGGGCCTCCACCAATTCCTGCATAAGAGCAAGGAAGAGAAGGCCGAACTCAAGGCCGCAAAGAAACAGGCAAAACTTGAAAAGAAAAATAAAAAGGAGAAAAAAGCCGCATGAGCGATTACACGGTACAAGACCTTGAACAACAGTTAAAACCTCTCTCCAGCAACCCGTTTTTGGCATTCTTCCAAAAGATCTGGCGCTGGTGGCTGGGCGTATGGTACACCTTCGCCGAGAAGCATCCCAAGCTCTCCAACCTCATCTATATGGTGTTCTTCTTCATCGTCTTTTCCGAAGGCGTCACGATCATCCAGTTCATCATCATGACCTTCCTGCCCTATGCGTTTGAAGGCCTGTGGACGACGCCCTTCGTTTGGCCCGCGGTCGCGCTGCCGTGGAAGGATGCGGCGGGGAACGCCCTCAACTACGCCATCTTCAACGAGCCCGTCAAGTTCCTCGACGCAGCGGGAAAAACCATTCTCGCATCCACGCAGGCGCAGGTGCAGGCGGCGCAGGCGGTCGACGGCAACGTCCTTCAGGTCGCAGGTCTCGGCAATTTCATCGCATTCGAGATCGCCGTTTTCCTCGCACAGTGCATCAACTTCCCCCTCCAGAGGAATATCACCTACCGCTCCCACGGCAACCCTTGGTATCAGGCGATGTGGTATTTCATCGGCTGGGTGCTCGTTTCTATCTTTACCAACGCAGTTTGGGGCATCATCAACCCGATGCTGCTGTGGTGGAACTGGAATGACGTCGTCATCGGCCTTCTGAAAACAGTCCTCACGGGCGGCGTCTCCATGGTCATCTTCTTCTTCATCTTCCTCGTCATCTTCCCCGACAACAACAAAGTCGCGGCAAGGAAGAAGGCGAAGTACGAGAAGCTCGTCGCAGCAGGCGCTCCCGCCGAGAAGATCGAGGCCGCCAAGGCCGCCTATGAGAAGGCGCAGTACGCCGCCGATCTCTCCAATGCCGAGAAAGAAGCCCACACGGCCGCCTCTCAGCTCAATTCCAAGGTCATGAAGTACTTTGCCCACGTCAAGAAGAGCGAAAAGCTCTCCGCCGACGCCAAGGATACCGAAGAGGCCAAGGCCGAGCGCGAGACGAAAGCGCAGGAACTCTTCGACGCCGCCGCACAGGCGATCGATATCAAGAACGAAAAAGACGCGGCCTTTGAATCTGTCAAGGCACAGGCGACTGCCGAATAAGCGCTCATCCCGAGGGCCTTCAGGCCCGCCCCGCCTCGCCCGCACGTTCTTTATGGCGTCGAAGGGCGGCACGAGCGCCCAAAGGCGCGAAGTAAGGATCTCCTCCAACGAAGTTTTTGCCCACCCCCTTGAGGGGTGGGTGCTCCGTAGGTGACTGAGGAGGGGAAATTTCACAAACAAAACCATGAAATACATCACTTTTACGGTTCCCTGCTACAATTCGCAGGAATATATGAGGAAATGTATCGATTCCCTGCTCATCGGCGGCGAGGACGTGGAGATCGTCATCGTCAACGACGGCAGCAAGGACGGTACGCTCTCCATCGCAAGGGAATACGAGGCAAAGTTCCCCTCGATCGTGCGCGTCGTCGATAAGGAGAACGGCGGCCACGGCTCGGGGGTCAACGCAGGTCTCGCGCTTGCGGAAGGGCTGTATTTCAAAGTCGTCGATTCGGACGACTGGGCAGACGAAGAGGCGTATAAAAAGCTCCTCTCTGCCATCAAACAGCATGCGGAAGAGGGGACCTCGCCCGATCTCTACATCGTCAACTATGTCTATGAGCACAGCGCGGACAACACCCGCCACTTCTCGAGATACGACAAGAAGTTTCCTGCGGAGACTTTTTGTTCGTGGAACGACGTCAAGCGTTTCCGCCTTTCGCTCATGCTCCTCATGCACGCTCTCGTCTATAAGACGTCCGTCTTGAAGGAGAGCGGCCTGCACCTTCCCGAGCATACCTTCTATGTGGACGACATCGTCTCCTACGACCCTCTGCCGTACACAAAGAAACTCTACTATCTGAACGCCGATTTTTATCGCTATTTCATCGGGCGGGCCGACCAATCGGTCAACCTTCCCAACATGGTGAAACGGTATGAACAGATGCTCCGCGTCATGCAGGAGATGACCGACCGCTGGACGTACGGGGAGATCGCATCGCAACCCAAGGGGCTCAGAAAGTACATGTTCCACGCGCTCTCCAACTACATGCTGACGACCATGCTCTTCGTCCTCGGCGTGTATTCGAAGGAGAGAAAGGCGGCGATGAAGGCGCTCTGGAAACACATCAAGTCGCGGGACAGAAAGCTCTATCATAAGCTCCGCTACCGCACGAACGTGGTCTTTACGATGTTCTTCCCGGGGCGGCTCAAAAGATCTATCCTCATCTTTTCGTACAGACACCTGTGCAAGAAGATCAAATTAGGGTGATGGGACCTTCTCGTTCGTTCAGAATGAGCACAACATAACGATCCAATAAGGGGGAAAATTATGGCAGTCAAATACTACATCGGCATCGATCTCGGCGGGATGTCCGCCAAGGCGGGAATTTTGGACGACCGCGGCGAAGTGCGCCTGAAGAAACGCTGCGTCACGAACGCGCAGGACCGTCCCGAAAAGACGGCGTGGGACCTCGCGGGCCTCGCGCTCGAGATCATGGGCGAATACGGCCTCGAGAGGGAGGACGTTCTCGCCGTCGGCATCGGCTCTCCCGGCATCATCGATTCGAGGCGGGGCGTCGTCGTCAACTGGTCCAATTTCGGGTGGAAGGACGTTCCGCTTGCCGAGATGGTCTCTTCCCACCTTGGGATCCCCGTCTTTGTCACCAATGACGCCAATGCGGCCGCGCTCGGCGAGGCAAGGTTCGGCAGCGGAAAATCGTATGCCGATTCGGTCATGATCACGCTCGGCACGGGCGTGGGCGGCGGCATCGTCATGGACGGAAAACTTGTCGAGGGCTACCGCAGCGCGGGGGGCGAGCTCGGCCATACCGTCATCCGTCAGGGCGGCATCAAGTGCACATGCGGAAGAAGGGGATGTTTCGAACGTTACGCCTCCGCCACGGCCCTGCAGCGGGATACCGAGGCCGCAATGCTGCGCCATAAGGATTCCCTCATGTGGAAGTATGCGCCCACGGTCAAGGACATCTCGGGCAAGACGGCATTCGAGGCCGCACGGCAGGGAGACGCCGCGGCAAAACGCATCGTCTCGAACTATATCCGCAGCCTCGGAGAGGGGATCGCAAACATCGTCAATCTGCTCCGCCCGCAGGTCATCATCGTGGGCGGCGGGGTCTCCAACGAGGGCGAAGCGCTCCTTCAGCCCGTCAGAGAGTTCGTTTACAAGAACATTCTCGCGTCCAACGAGTACGCCCCGCTCGAGATCGTCCGTGCCTCGCTCGGCAACGATGCGGGCATGTACGGCGCCGCGGCCTACGCCATGGACAGACGTTGATATCTAAAATTCGCCCTTCGGGGCGATTTTTTTATTTTCTGCTTGCATATATCAAAAAAATATGATACAATGAAACAAACTTTATCAGGGGGAAAACATGAACAAAGCAAAAAAATTGCTTGCGCTCTCACTCAGCGCACTGTTGTCGCTCTCCGTTTTCGCGGGGTGCAACGGTTCGGACAACAAGAATGATTCGGATGATACGCCAAACACGGGGACGGAAACGCCCGAGACGCCCGACAAACAGGCGCCCGTCTTTTCGGACGGACAGGCGACCGTCAAGCTCTCGGACAAGATCTACAAGAAGATCGAGGAGAAATCGGTCTCGAGCGACCTCTTCGGGCTCTTCCTCGAGGATATCAACTATGCATCGCAGGCGCTCGATGATGAACTCATCGCCAACGGCAGTTTCGAGAGCACGACCCAAAAATCCAACAACGATCACAAGTATGCGTGGACGGCGGGAAACGGGCTCTCCATGACCTGCGAGACGGGGGAGAAAATGCTCCACGAGAACAGCCCTTACTACGCAAAGGTCTCGACGTCCGCGGGCGGCACGCTCTCAAACAAGGGATTCGACGCCGTTCCCATGTACATCCAGAGCAACAAGAATTATCTCTTCTCTGCCTTCCTTCGCGGCTATAACGGAGAGATCACGGTGAAGGCCAAGGCGGGCTCCGAGACGTATGCGGAAAAGAACTTCTCCGTCAACGCCCCCGACGATCGGTGGATCAAGGTGGAACAGACGCTCACAGCGACAAAGACGGGCCGCGAGGGGGTTTCGTTCGAGATCTCCTTCGGGGCCGAAGATAACGAAGTTTTGCTCGACGGCGTACAGTTCGAGACGCTCGATTCCACTGCGGGCATCAAGAATTATATGTATCGGGCCATTGCCGACCTCTCTCCCGCGTTCTTCCGCTTCCCGGGCGGCTGCGTCATCGAGGGGAAGGACATGAATTCCGCCTACGACTGGAAGAATTCCGTCGGCGCGGTCAAGACGGACGGCGACGACAAGATCCCTGCGTTCACCTATACGCTCTATAAGGACGGTGAGGAGAGCGAGGCGACGACGTACGGCGAGTGGGTCACCCGCATTCCCAACGGCAACATCTGGCAGCCGGGCGGAAGATATTATCCGCACGAATACGGCATCGGTTTCTATGAATATTTCCTTCTCTGCGACAATTTGGGCGCAAAGGCGATCCCGATCGTCAACTGCGGTCTCTCCTGCCAGACGCAGACGCCCAACGGCGCCATTGCCCTTTCGGGCAGATACGGAAAAGGCATAACCGACTATATTCAGGACGCCATCGACCTCATCGAGTTCGCCAAGGGCGATGAAAGCACCGAATGGGGCAAGATCCGTGCGCAGATGGGGCATCCCGAACCCTTCGAGATGGACTATATCGGCGTCGGCAACGAACAGTGGGATAAGTATTATTCCGATTATTACGAGAAATTCCTGCAAGACAAGTCCTTCAAGGCCGCTTTGGAAAAATACAACGTCAAGACCATCGTCGGCAACTGCACGATGTTCGAGCACTGCGAAAATCCCGCCCGTAACTCTAAAGGCGCGGCGCAGAATGCAGCCATTGCGGCAAGGAATAAGGGGATCGTCGAGAAGATCTCCGATTACGGCGTCGTCGACCAACACTACTACGTCAACTTCACCGATTTCCTTCAGAGCACAACGCTCTATGACAACTACACGCGTCCCATCGACGATCCCGATAACTATTATGAAGTCTTTGTCGGCGAATATGCCGTCAACAGCGATGTGGTCCGTGCTCCCGTCTCCAACGAAGGCCTTCAATTCAAACAGGCCCAGAACAGCATGCTGACCGCTCTCGCCGAGGCCGCCATGATGACGGGATTCGAACGCAACGGCGACATCGTCAAGCTCGCCGCCTACGCGCCCATGTTCGGCACGCAGAATACGGGGAACCGCCAGTGGCAGGTCGACATGATGTATTTCGACAACGAGTATGTCGTTCTTACGCCGAACTACTATGTCCAACAGCTCTTCATGAAGAATACGGGCGATTATAAGGTCGCCGCGGAACTGACGTACGCGGAAGGCGTCACGGCGCCCAAGACGACGTATCAGGCCTTCGCCAGTCCGCAGACGCGCGAGTGCGACGACATCTTCTATGTCGCAAGCTGTGACGAGGAGACGGGCGACGTCATCGTCAAGCTCGTCAACGCGGGCGGGACTTCTCTCAAGGTCAACGTGGACTTCGCCATCGAAGGCCTGTCGGTCAAGGGCATCGCAGACGTCTGGGAACTTTCCGCAGACGACAAGGACGCCGTCAATACGGCCGACGACGAGCCCGTCCGTCCCAAGAAGTACAAGATCGGCATCGAGGGCTCTTCCTTCGGCTACGAACTTCTTCCCTACAGCGTTACGGCTATCCGTATCCGCACCAAATAAGACAGTAAGCAAGAGGGCCTCCTTCGCGGAGGCCCTTTTCTTTGGGCAAGACGCTCATCCTGAGGGAACGCAGCGACCGAAGGATCCCCTCAGTATCCGCCCCTTGGGCAAGACGCTCATCCTGAGGGAACGCAGTGACCGAAGGATCCCCTTATCGTCCCGAATGTTTCACTTCAAAATAAAATACTTAAAAATTTTTTCAAACAGTATTGCCAAAATTTTTTTATGTGATATAATAGAGGGCGTAAAGGGGGAAAGACCATGAAAAAGATCACCAAGTTATTTACGCTCGCATTGTCGTCCGTTCTCGCACTCTCGCTCTTTGCGGGCTGCGGCGACGGCAATAACGGCGATAAGGGGGGGAATGAAGGCGAAGGGGGGAACGGCGATGTAACGCCGTCCCTCCCCGAGCCCGATAAGACTGTCTCCGCCTTTTCCGACAAGGACGTGACGCTCTCTCTCGACGGGACAGTCAGCAAGAACCAGACCATCTCTGATTCGCTCTTCGGCGTGTTCCTCGAGGATATCAACTACGCGGGGTATCTTCTCGACGACAACCTCATTCCGAACGGCTCCTTCGAATCTTTTTCGGACAAAAAGGCGAACTGGACGGCAAACGGGGCGACGCTCGACATCGAGAGCACGAACGGCGTTCTGAAGGACGCAGAGCATTACGGCACGCAGGGCGTCAACGCCAATTACGCCAAACTCAGCGCGACGGCGGGCGGCGGTCTGGCGTCGAAGGGGCTCACGCACCTTCCTCTCGCCGTGGAAAAGGATACCGATTACAATTTCTCCGCCTTTGTGAGATCTTCTCAGGACGCCGTTATGACGGTCTCCGTCAAGGACGGGAAGGGGACCTATCTCGAAAAGGCCGTCTCCGTCAAGGGCGGCGACAAATGGATCAAGTATGAAGAGACGATAAAATCGTCGGCCACAGTCAACAGCGGCCTCATCTTCTCGCTCTCCTTTGACAAGGCGGGCACCTACTATCTCGACGGCATCCAGCTCGAGACGACGAATGCGACGGGCGGCATCAAGCAGTATGTCTTTGATGCGATCAAAGAGCTTGGCCCCAAGTTCATCCGTTTCCCCGGCGGGTGCATCATCGAGGGAGACGGGAGCCTCGGCTCAAATACGACGGAAGTGTACGACTGGAAGAACTCCGTCGGCGCAGTCCAGACGGGAACAAACGCGGGCGACGACGACATCCCCGCATTCACCTACACTCTCGTCAAGAACGGGCAGGAAAGCACGGCGACGACGCAGGGCGAATGGATCGCGAGACGGCAGAACGGCGACCTTTGGGGCTACGACATGGAGTACGGCGTTGGATTCTATGAATATTTCACGCTGTGCGAGAACCTCGGCGCAAGCGCGGTGCCCGTGCTCAACTGCGGCATGTCCGATCAGGGCGGCGCGGTGCCCGAGACGGGGAAGGGCAGAGAGCTCGACGGCCGTCACGGCAAGAAGGTAGAGGACTACATTCAGGACGTCATCGACCTCATCGAGTTCGCCAAGGGCGATACGACGACGAAGTGGGGCGCTCTCCGTGCCGCGCTCGGGCACGAAGAGCCCTTCGAAATGGACTATGTCGGCATCGGCAACGAGCAATTCGGCGACTATTATACGGAATATTACGAAAAGTTTCTCCAAAGCGACGCCTTCAAGACCGCTCTTGCGAAGTATAGCGTCAAGACGATCGTCGGCAACGGCATGTTCATCACCAACTGCCAGAATGAGGATAAGCTCGCCGGCACAACGACCAAGGGCACGGCGCAGATGGCTGCCGAGGCTGCATTGGATGCGGGCGTGATCGACAAGATCTCCGACTACGGCGTGCACGACCAGCACTACTATGTAAATTGGACGACGCTCCTCAAAAACTACGAGATGTACGACAGTTACGCCTACCCGGGCGACGATGAGTACTACGGCGTCTTTGTCGGAGAATATTCGGCAAACACGACCGCGTCGGGCTATGAACAATACCAGAACGAGCTCATTGCCGCGCTCGCCGAGGCTGCCATGATGACGGCTTACGAAAAACACGGCAACATCATCGAGCTCGCTGCCTACGCACCCATGTTCGGCGCCGCCAATACGAGCACGAATGCCCAATACGGCGGCAATGACTCCGTGAACCAGTGGGACGTCGACATGATGTATTATACGAACGACACGATCGTCCGCACGGCCAACTACTATGTGCAGCAGATATTCATGCACAACTTCGGCACATCCATCCTCTACAAGTCCAAGCTCAGCTGGACGAGTGCGGAGACCTTCGATTTCCTTTCAAGCACGGGAAAGGGCCAGACCTTCAACAAGCTCTATTTGGTCACGAGCAAGGACGCAAACGGGGATCTCCTCGTCAAGGTCGTCAATATTTCGGGCGAGCCCGTCAAGATGAATGTCGAAATTTCGAATGCGAACGGCCGCGGATTCGCCTATGTCACCGAGCTTACGGCAAGCGATTACAAGGCAGTGAATACGCTGAAGAACGAGGCGGTCAAGCCCGTCTCCTCCTCGGTCGGTTGGTCGGGACAAAACTTCGGCTATGAGCTCAAGCCCTATTCGCTCACCGTCCTCAGGATCCCCACGAGTGCATAACGCCGACAGCGTTTGTTATAAGGGACACGGTCCCGCGCCGATATGGTGCGGGACTGATTTTATATTCCGCGGAAGGGGCGACAAAGTCTGCGGAATGCTTGACGGCGGCCCCAAAAACCGCTATAATGTTCCCGAAGGAGAAGGATATGAACTACAGAGAAGAATCTCTCAAAAAACACGCCGAGTGGAGGGGGAAGATCGAAGTCGTCTCCCGCGTCGAGGTGGACACGCGCGAGAAACTTTCTCTCGCCTACACCCCGGGCGTGGCCGAACCCTGCCTCGCCATCCGCGACGATACCGAACGCAGTTTCGAGCTCACGAGACGGTGGAATACCGTGCCCGTCATCACGGACGGGACGGCGATCTTGGGCCTCGGCGACATCGGCCCCGAGGCGGGCATGCCCGTGATGGAGGGGAAATGCGCCCTCTTCAAGGCCTTCGGCGGCGTAGACGCCATTCCGCTCTGCATCCGCTCCAAAGATACCGACGAGATCGTCCGCACCATCGAACTTCTTGCGGGCTCCTTCGGCGGCATCAACCTTGAGGACATCTCTGCGCCCCGCTGTTTTGAGATCGAGACGCGCCTCAAAAACGACCTCGACATTCCCGTCTTTCATGACGACCAGCACGGCACGGCCATCGTCGTTTCGGCAGCCCTCATCAATGCCGCGAAGATCGTCGGAAAGGAGATCTCCGCGCTCCGTATCGTCATCAACGGCGCAGGGGCGGCGGGCAGCGCGATCGCAAAATTTCTCTTAAAACTCGGCGTCGGAGAGGTCATTCTCTGCGACAGAAGGGGGATCCTCTGCGAGGGGGACGCCACGCTTTCTCCCGCCATGCAGGAGATGGCAAAACTCACCAACCGCAGACGCCTTTGCGGCCTGCTCGCCGACGCCATGAAGGGGGCCGACGTCTTTATCGGCGTTTCGGGTCCCGATTGCGTGACGAAGGACATGGTCCGCTCCATGGCCAAAGATGCGATCGTGTTCGCCTGCGCCAACCCCGTGCCCGAAATTTCACGCGAGGACGCGATCGAGGCGGGGGCGGCGGTCGTCGGAACGGGCTCTTCCGAAAAACCCAACCAGATCAATAACGTCTTGGTGTTCCCGGGGCTCTTCCGCGGCGCCTTGGACGTCAGGGCGAGGGACATCAACGATGAGATGATGACCGCGGCCGCGCGTGCCATTGCCGCCTGTGTCCCCGAAGAGGAGCTCTGCAAGGACCACATCCTGCCGTTTGCCTACGATCCGAAGGCGCATGCGGCCGTTGCGGAAGCCGTCGCCGTGGCGGCGAGAAAGACGGGCGTCAACAAAATCTGATTTTCTCTTTCAAACGATTGACGAAAGCGCCGAAAAAGGGTACAATGGTAGCATAATAAAATTTTATAAGGAACGACGCATGATAACTCACGGAAACGAAATCAAGCTGTTTGCGGGCAATTCCAACCTTCCTTTGGCGAAGAAGATCGCCGAAAAGCTCAATACGAGCCTCGGGGAAGTCGAAGTTAGCAAATTTTCGGACGGTGAAACAAGCGTTCACATCGGCGAGACGGTGCGTGGCCGAGACCTCTTTATCATCCAGTCCACATCCGCTCCCGTCAATGACAATCTGATGGAGCTCCTCATCATGATCGACGCCGCAAAGCGCGCATCGGCGGGCAGAGTTACGGCAGTCATTCCCTATTTCGGATACGCGCGGCAGGACCGCAAGGCGCGTTCGCGCGATCCCATCACGGCAAAGCTCGTTGCCGACCTGTTATCCTCTGCAGGAGCGGACAGGATCCTCACGATGGACCTGCACGCCGCGCAGATCCAAGGTTTCTTCAACATTCCCGTCGACAATCTGCTCGGCGGCCCCACGCTGTATAATTACTATTCCGATAAATTGAGTGACGATTTCATCGTCGTCTCGCCCGACATCGGTTCCGTCAACCGTTCGAGGAAAGTGGCAGAACGCCTCGGCGTGCCTCTTGCCATCATCGACAAGCGCCGTCCGCGCGCGAACGTCATGGAAGTCATGAACATCATCGGTCAGGTCGAAGGAAAGCGCTGCCTTCTCGTCGACGACATGATCGACACGGCGGGGACCATTTGTCAGGGCGCGGAGGCCCTCGTTGAGGCGGGCGCCAAGGAGATCAAGGCGTGCTGCACGCATGCGGTCCTCTCGGGCCCCGCGCTCGAGCGGCTGGAGAGATCGCCCATCGACGAGCTCGTCATGCTCGACACGATCCATCTCCCCGAGGAGAAGATCTTGCCGAAGATGCGGATCCTCTCCACGGCAGACATCTGGGCCGCGGCGATCGAGAACGTCTATCTCGACAGGCCCATGAGCAAAATTTACGATTGAAGTTTCGGGCATTCCTTTCTCGGGCCCGATCACGTCCCTCGCTGCCCCTTTAGGAGAAATCCTCGCGTAGCGGGGAAATGGGTTGAAACCTGCTCCCTTCTGAAGGCGACGGGCGGGGGACTTTCGCCCCGCGGACGCGCCTTGCGCGTCATCCTGAGCCGCCGCCGAAGGCGGCGTGTCGAAGGATCTCGCGGGCATTTGCTATGGCGATGGTTCGACGGGCTCTCCATGACGCGATCCGGAACGGCACCCCTTCACCCGCTACGCGTCAGCTCCCCCCGAGGGGGAAGCCTTTTTTCATATGATATCTATCTTTACGGAGAAAGCATGTATCTGATCGTCGGACTCGGGAATCCCGAGGAAAAATACGCAAAGACCTTCCATAACATGGGATTTTTGGCGGCGGGGGACGCCGCCGCGGCGCTGGGCGCCAAGTTCAAGAAGAAGGAATGCGAGGCAAGCGTCGCGGAGGGCTATCTCAAGGGCGAAAAGGTCATCATCGCCCGCCCCGTGACGTACATGAATGCCTCGGGAAGGGCGGTCAAACAGCTCATCGCGAAGTACAAAGTTTCGCCGAAGGAGCTCGTCGTCATCTATGACGATTACGACCTTCCCAAGGGCCATGTGCGCATCCGTCCCTCGGGCAGCGCGGGCACCCATAACGGCATGCGTTCGGTGATCGCCGAACTCGGCTTTACCGATTTTGCCCGCATCCGCATCGGGATCAGGGACGAAGAGATCAAGGTCCCGCTCATCGATTATGTCCTCTCCGAAGTCAAAAAAGAGGACTACGAACTCTTCACCGCCGCATGCCAAAGAGCGGCGGAGGCTGCGCTCAGTCTGGCCTCGGGCGAGGACTTCGAGCGCGTCATGACAAGATATAACGGATGAGTTTTTTCTCCTATGACAATTTAGGGGGCGAATTTCCGCTCCTCAAAGAAAGTCTCCGCCAAGGGCTCCCCTCGGCGGTTTTCGGCGTACCTGACGAGAGCAAATATCTCATCGCTTCGCTCACGGAGGGGAGAGCCGTCTATGTCGCGGCGGACGCCCTCTCTGCAAAACGTGCCTATGAGGCCATCTCCGTCCTTTCGGGACGGCGGACGGTGCTCCTTCCCGCAAAGGACGAAGTCCTGCTGTATCACCGTGCGGGTTCCAAGGACGCCTTCTACCGCAGGCTCACCGCCCTCTATGAATGGCAGACGGGGGCGGACATCCTCGTCTGCGACGTCGAGGCGCTCGTCCAGCTCGTCCCCAAAAAGATCGAAGTCTTTCACATCGAGACGGGGAAGGAGACGGACATGCGTGCTCTCGTTTCCGCCCTTGCGCTCGCGGGCTATGCGCGGGAGTATACCGTGGACGGGAAGGGCGCCTTCTCCGTGCGCGGCGATATCCTCGACATCTGGCCTGTCAACTGCCTTCATCCCGTCCGTATCGACTTCTTCGGGGACGACGTGGAGGCCATCAAGCCCTATGACGAGGAGACGGGGGAGAGGTACGAAAAGCTTGAAACGCTCGACATCGTCGCGGCCACGGACGCCCTTCTTTCGGACGGAGAGGCGCCCCGCGTCGCCGCACGGCTCAAAGGGGAGATCGCGAAACTGCCCGTCGCCGTCCGCGCACGCATGCAGGCCGTCGGCGAGGAATTGGAGACGCAGAACTACATCTCGGGGTTCCTTTTGCCCCTTCTGTCTGGTTCGGGCGAATTTTTGCGCGACCTTGCGGGGAACGCGCTCATCATCCTCGACGAGGGCAAGCTCATCCGCGACAAGATCGAGGGCCTGTATCGGGAACATATCGAGCGCTATTCTCTCCTTCTCGAGGGGGGAGAGGCGCTGCCCTGCTCCAAGGAACAGTACATTCCGTATGAGGACATCTCCTCGCTCACGGGATACCGCACGCTGGTCCTGCAGACGTTCATGGGGACGCCCTTCCTCACCGATCCGCTGAAGATCCTCAATTACAAGACGACGCCCGTGCGCCGCTATCTCAATTCCCTGAGCGACCTCGCCATAGACCTCAAAAACTGGATCCAAAACGGCTACCGCATCCTGCTCTTCTGCGGCGACAGGGAGAGGGAGGGGAAACTTCGGGAGGAACTCTCCGAGTTCTATCTTCCCTTCGCCCCCATGACGGAGCGGCTCGAGGACCTCAGGGGCGTCACGCTCCTCGGCAAGACGCTCGAACACGGATTTTTGGTGCACGACTGCAAGCTTGCCGTCATCGGCACGGGCGACCTCTTCACCAAGGCCGTCAAGGAGCGCAGGATCAAAAAGAAGAGGGGAGACCTCTTTGTCGCGCCCGAGGTGGGCGACTACGCCGTGCACGAGACGTACGGCATCGGCCGCATCACGGGCACCAAGAAGATCGAGACGACGGACGGCACCAAGGAGTATATCGCCCTCGAATACAAGGACGGCGACACGCTCTATGTCCCCGTCGAGAACATGGACGTTCTGTCCAAATATATGGGCGGAGATTCGCCGACGCTCTCCAAGATCGGCGGCGGGGAGTTCGAACGGGTCAAGGCCCGCGTCCGCGCCTCGCTCAAGAAGATGGCCTTCGACCTCAAGGCCCTCTATGCCGAGCGGCAGGAGAAGATCGGCTATGCCTTTTCCGACTATCCAGATCTCATGGACGAATTCATCGCCGCATTTCCCTACGAGGATACGCCCGACCAGACGACGTCCTTCGAGGAGATCAAGGACGACATGTGTTCCAGAAAGGTCATGGACCGCCTGCTCGTCGGAGACGTCGGATTCGGAAAGACGGAAGTCGCGCTCCGTGCGGCATACCTCTGTATTTTGGCGGGGCGGCAGGTGGCGCTGATGTGCCCGAGTACCGTCCTCTCCGAACAGCACTTCCAGACGGCGACGGAGCGCATGAAGGATTTCGGCGTCCATGTCGCCTGCCTGAACCGTTTCCGCACCGAAAAAGAGGCCGCAAGGACGCTTGCGGACCTTGCAAACGGCAAGATCGACTTCATCATCGGCACGCACAGACTGCTCTCCTCGGACGTCAGGTTCCGCGACCTCGGCCTTCTCATCCTCGATGAGGAACAGCGGTTCGGCGTGGAGCACAAGGAAAAGATCAAGAATTACAAGCGGGATGTGGACTGCCTCACGATGACGGCGACGCCCATTCCGCGGACGCTCCACCTGTCCCTCTCGGGCATTCGGGACATCTCCACGATCCGCACGCCGCCCCATGCGCGTCTGCCCGTGCAGACATATGTCGCCGAGGAGACGGAGACCCTTCTCCGCGACGCCATCCTGCGCGAGATCGCACGGAAGGGGCAGATCTTCGTCCTCTACAACAGGGTGGAGACCATCCACACCTTTGCCGCCCGTCTGCGCACTATTGTGCCCGAGGCCTCCATCTGCGTCGCACACGGCAGAATGGACCGTGCGACCCTCGAGAAGAGCGTATTCGGTTTCTACCGCGGGGAGTACGACGTCCTCGTCACGACGACGATCATCGAGAACGGCATCGACCTTCCCAACGCGAACACCCTCGTCGTCATCGACGCAGACAGGCTCGGCATTTCCCAGCTCTATCAGCTGCGGGGAAGGGTGGGCAGAAGTTCCCGCCTCGCGCATGCCTATTTCACCTATAAGCCCGAGCGGATCATGACGGAGAACGCCTCCGAACGCCTCAAGGCCATCATGCAATTCACGGAGCTCGGCTCGGGATTCAAGATCGCCATGCGGGATCTCGAGATCAGGGGGGCGGGGAACGTCCTCGGCGCCGAACAGCACGGCCATATGGATAAAGTCGGTTACGAGCTGTATGCGAAGATCCTGAAGGAAGAGCTGACGGGCGTCAGACAGGAGGGCGTGGAACTTGACATCAAGGCTACAGCCTTCATTCCCGAATCCTATGTCGAATCCCCCGCGGGGCGCATGGATTGCTACAAACAGATCGCCGAGATCCGCGACGCGGCCGACTACAAGCGCGTCTGTTCCTCGATGGAAGAGAGCTACGGTCCCATGCCGCCCGAGACGCTCAACCTTCTCGTCATCGCCCTCATGAAGGCGTACGCGATGCGGCTCGGCGTCAGAAAGCTTGCCGTCGGCAGCAAGGGGGGAAGAGTGGAGTTCGCCTCGCTCGACGCCCTCGGGAGCGAAAAAATGGCGGCGGCGATGGAGACCTTCAAGGGGAAATTCCGCCTCGAGATGACGACTTCGCCCGCTCTCGCCTTTCCTTTTTTGGGAGACGGGGGCAAAACGATGGTCCGAATGACGAAATTTTTGAAATTTGCGGCAACTTTTGCATGATTTTTCCCGAATCATCACGAAAATGATTTGCACATTTTCGCAAAATAGGCTATAATAGAGTTCGTATGAAAATCGTGGGGGTACCCTGCGGCTTTCGGAATCAAAGTTAGACGGAGCGTTTTACTATGAAACATAAAACAAGAGCGGCGCTTGCGATCTCCCTTGCATCGGTCATGACGTGCGGACTGTTCGCCGGGTGCGACCTCGTGACGACGGACCCCAAGAAGGACTATGAGCAGGTGATCGCCGAGGTCAACATTGCAAAGACCGATGAATTCAAGACCGATTACGCCGGATATGACTTCGATCAGGTCATCCAGACGGAAAATATCTACAAGCGCGACATGGTCGCAAGCTTTGTCTCGAGCGGATCTTCCGTCATGAGCCAATACGGCTGGACCTATCGCGACACCTTCGACGCCATCAAGGACAGCCTCATCAACCGTCAGGTCTACGTCCAATACGCGAAGGTCTACTTCCTTTCCGCGAAGAACGACGACGGCAGCGCGATGTTCACCGACGAGAGCGGCGCTCCCTATACGGCCGCGGGTTATAAGGCGGCGCTCACGGGCGACACCGAGCTCGACAAGACCATCCACGGCCTCGAGTACTTCCTCACCGATGAGGAAGAGGGGAAGGCGCTCTACAGCCTCCGCTCCTCTTTCAACAGTTCTCTCGATTCCATCGAAGAGACGATCATCGATGCGGACGAGGAAGAGAGCAACAGTACCACCGTCCGCACGACGCCCACGGGCATCGATACGGAAAATGAAGATTACTACGATCCCGATTACAGGATCTATACGGGCACGGAAACGGCGCTCGGCAGCTATGAGAAGGTGGAGAACTCCACGGTCTATACGCGCAAACAGGCGTATGCAAGATTCCTCACCAATATCCGCTCGAGCGGACTTTTGGACGCGGGAGAGGACACGACGAAGGTAGAGGGGCTCAGCTACTTCAAGCGCGAACTCAAATCTGCCTATGAATCGGCTGTCATCACCAAGATGTCAGACGCCTTCGAAGAAGAGGCCGCAAAGGACGTCACCAACGAATGGCTCCAGAGCAAACTTGACACGATCGTGAAGAACCAAAAAGACGGTTTCGAGGCAGACACGCTCAGCATCGACGACGCGCTCGACGGCATGTCCGATTCTTCCTTCGTTCTGACCGCACCGCAGGCGGGCTACGGGTTCGTCATCAACATCCTTCTTCCCTTCTCCGCACAGCAGACGCAGGACCTCGGCGACGTCGAGATGGACAAGGGCGATACGCAGGGCAACAAGTTCGCATGGCGCGCAAGCCTGCTCAAGAACGTCCTCGCGACCGATCAGCGCGGCTCTTGGTTCACGGGCGAGACGGACTATTCCTACGAGGCAGAGGGCTATAAGGGCACGCTCGGCAACGAGGCCGACAGGACCTATCTCTTCTTTGAAAACTCTCTGAGCGCGGACAAGAGCGGCGAAGGCAAGCAATACGAGGCGCTCAAGAACTATTACGGAAAATATTCCTACAACGGTAAGGTCACCAAGGACAGCGACGGGAAATATACCGTAAAACCCAACAAGATCGATATCGACCAGTTCATCGCCGAGATGGAAGACTATCTTGCAAGCGCGGGCCTCAACGTGACCAAGGGTACGCCCAAGAGCGACTACTTCACGCAGACCGACTTCTACGGTAAAGACGGCAAGGTGGATTACTCCAAGTTCGTCTATTATGAAGGCAAGGTCAACTTCGCGGACGGATTCAAGGCGAAGGACATCTTTGTCAAGGACACTCCCGAAAATAAGGCATTCTCCGTCATCAACGAACTCTCTTTCGCATACAATACCGATACGGCAGGGCTCAATTCCTACCTCGGCTACGCGGTAACGCCTGAAAAGACGGACTTCGTCGCAGAGTTCGAATATGCGGCGCAGAAGGTGTGCGCAAGCGGCGCGGGCAGCTACATCGTCGCTCCCTCCGATTACGGCTGGCACATCATCTACTGCACCTTCTCCTTCACGGAAGGCAACATGGAGCCCTTCGGCAATTACGATCCCGCCGATAAGGACGTAGAGGGGAGTTTTTCTAATCTCTTCTATGAGGCCCAGAAGGCGGCGGCCGTCAGCTCTTACTCGAGCAACAAGCAGACGGACATCATCAACCGCTTTGCGGCCGTCAGCGCAACGGTCTACGAGGACCGCTACGAGGATCTCAGCGATCTCGACACTACAAATTCCTGACAATTGATTTTTATGAGTATTTGGGAAGTCATTTGGAAATCTATCGTACTCGGCACGGTGCAGGGACTCACAGAGTTCCTGCCCGTTTCTTCAAGCGGACATCTCGTGTTTTTGCAGAAGGTGATGGGGTACGACATCGGCGGCGGCAGCATGACCTTCGTCAACGTCATGCTCCACTTCGGGACGCTCGCCGCCGTCTGTTTTGTTTTTTACAAGGACATTTTCGCCCTCTTCAAAAAGCCCTTCAAGACGCTGTTGATGCTCATCGTTGCGACCGTTCCCGCGGGCGTCGTGGGGCTCCTCTTCAACGATAAGATCGATGCAATGTTTTCGGGGCAGCAGGCCTTTGCGCTCCTTGCGATCTGTTTCTCGGTGACGGCGCTCCTGCTCCTCGTCTGCGAGTTCGCTGCCCGTTCGCCGAAACGCAGAGAGAGGGACCTCGGTTGGCGCAATGCCGTCCCCATGGGCTTCATGCAGGCCGTCGCGCTCTTCCCGGGTATTTCGCGGAGCGGTTCGACCATCGTCGCGGGCACGGTGAGCGGGGCAAAGACGAAGGATGTCGCCAAGTTTTCCTTCCTCATGAGCATTCCCGTCATCTTGGGAAGCGTGCTCGTCGAGCTCTACGGGTTCATCAAAGAGCCGCAATTCGCCGAAGGTGCGAACGGCGGGCTCACGATGGCGGTCGGCGTCATCGTCGGCGTCATCTTTTCCGCGATCTTTGGCTTTCTTGCGATCAAGGCCATGCTGAAGGTCATTTCCAAGGCCAATTATAAGTGGTTCGCGCTCTATCTCATCCTGCTCTCCGCGACCTGCATCTGGCTCGACGTCCTCGGGATCTTTGCATAAACACAAAAAAACCTGCCATACTGACGGTATGGAGGTGAAAGAGTATGAGATTGAACTGCGGCGATATCTGCCCCAAAACGGGCGCATATAAAGTAGTCGATCGCGACGGCAGGACCGTCGGAAAAGTCTATGTCGGCGAGGGCGAAACCATGCCCCCGACGCAAAAGAGCGACTGCTACTACGAGTTTGAATCTTAAGTTCTTTAAGCTTCAGGGAAAACAGCGGGCAATTTGTCCGCTGTTTTTTCGTTCACCTCCGCCCTTGGCTCCCCCTTGAGGGGGAGCTCCCGCGTAGCTGGTGAGAGGGTGTCATTCTAAATAAACGCTCCCACCACAATTTTATATTTTTCATTTTGAGCGCAAGCGAGGCCCCGTCACACCCGAGAGCAAGTCCCGCATACCTTGATAAAAAAGGGGGAAATAAGGGTGCTGCTTGAAAGCGTCGGGGAGGACATGAAAACGCTCCGCATCGTCACAAAAGCTTATGCGGGGCGGGATGGGGAACTCACTTCCGTGCTGCAATATGTGTTTCAATCCGTCGTGCTCGGGCAGAGGGGAGAGCGGGAACTCGCCCTTCTTTTGCAGCGCATCGCTGCCGACGAGATGCGGCATCTTCAGATCGTGGGTTCGCTCATCACCCGTCTCGGCGCTCCGCCCATCTATTCCGCCTGTCCGCCCTATCCCGTCGGGTACTATTCCGCCTCCTGCGTCAATTACGCCAAGGAGACGGACGAGATGCTCTCTGCCGACGTCGCCGCCGAGGAAAATTCCATCAAGACGTACGCGGCAATGCTCGAGGAGATGGCCAATCCCGCCGCTGCAGAGGTCGTCCTGTCGATCATGAAGGAGGAACAGGAGCACCTCCGTCTCCTTCGCCGTCATCATAAGGGCGCGACTTCTCGGGCATGAACTTCCAATACCGCACGGGCATGTAGCCACGCATCTGTTTGAGCCGCTCGCGCGAGGGGATATTTACGCTAACGTAGTACTTTTTCCAGAGTTTCTGCCATTGCATCTCGTCTGCAGAGAGCACGACTTCAGCCTTCTCCAAGGGGGCGAGGAAGGTATTTTCTCCGTCATAGACGGCCGCTTTCTTGCGCTTGACGTCATGGATGACGAAGGGGATCTGCGGCATGCGGGCGCGGAAATGTGGCACGAGCAGATCGCAGATGTCGTTGTCGGGAGAGATGGGAGCGTACAGGGCCCCGCTCTCCGTCTGCATGAAACGGACGAATCCGTGAAAGCGATGGATCTCAAATGAGACCCTGTGGATACATTCGGCGGCCGCCAGAGCCGCATCTTCCCCGAGCATCGTGCGCACGGGGCACTTTTTTTCTGCAATGAGACGGAAATAGGCGAGCGCGATGTTGTCCTTGTTGGCGTCGCCGCTCCGCAGAAGGGTGTCGAGGTCGTGCATACAGTCCTTGTCAAAGGAGACGAGCCGTTTCTCGATCCTTTCCGCCCGCTCGGGATCGGTGCGCACGAACACCGTCTCCTGCCCGAGGACAAGCTGCTTGTTCCCCGTGGTCAGAAAGGGCTCGCCGTCGTGGAAAGAGAGGGCAAGCGCCGTCAGAAAGGCCTCCTTCGTGCCGTCATAAAAGTAGATCATAATTCCCCCGTCAGCGCCGAAAGCGCCGTCTCATTCATGGAAAAGAGGCTCAGCTGTTCGGCATTTGCCTTCGATCCCTCGGCGGAAAGCAGTCCCCGCACGGCCGTCCCGTTTGCGCCGTAGAATTTCCCGTTTGCCGTGATGAAATGCCGCGCCCTCTTCAGGACGACGCGCATCTTTTTCAGATGTTCGAATGTAAGCTTTGTATAACGCCTTGCGCTAAGGATCCGTTGTGCGCCCCTTGCGCCGATGCCGGGGACGCGGAGAAGCATCTCGAGCGGCGCACGGTTGATCTCGACGGGAAAAAGCTCCATATGCGCAAGCGCCCATGCGCATTTAGGATCGAATTCGAGGGAAAGGTCCTCGTCGGTGGGAAGAAGTTCCTCCGCGTCGAACCCGTAAAATCTGAGAAGCCAGTCGGCCTGATAGAGTCTGTGCTCCCTGAGCGCCCCGCCCGCTGCTTCGGGCAAGAGGGGATCGTGCACGACAGGGACGTAGGAAGAGTAGTACACCCGTTTCAGCCCGTTTTTGCGGTATAAACCCTCGGACAGCCTCAGGATCATGCCGTCCCGTTCGGGCGAGGCCCCCACGATCATCTGCGTCGTCTGTCCCGCGGGGAGAAAGTGTCCCTTGCGCTTTTCGGCCTTGAAGATCTCCTTCTCCCGCTGCAGCTGCGCCATGGGGACGAGCAGACTTTTCCGATCCTTTTGCGGGGCAAGAAGTTTCAGACTGTTCTCCGACGGCAGCTCGATGTTGAAACTCATGCGGTCGGCAAAGAGGGCGGTCCGCTCCACGATCTCCATATCCGCATGGGGAATGCCTTTCACATGGATATATCCGTGAAAGCCATACTCTTCACGCAGTTTCTTCACCACAAGATAAAGCTCTTCCATCGTCTTGTTGGGAGAGATATGCACCGCCGAGGAGAGAAAGAGCCCCTCGATATAATTTCTTTTGTAAAAATCCATCACGAGGCCGCAGATGTCATCTGCCGTCGCCGTGGCGCGGGGAATGTCGTTGTCGCGGCGGTTCAGACAGTATTTGCAATTGTAGATGCAATCGTTGGAGAGCAGGATCTTGAGGAGCGAAATGCACCGCCCGTCGGGGGTAAAGGAGTGACAGCACCCCGAGGCATACCCGTTCCCGATGCCGCCTTCGTTCTTTCTGCCGCTCCCCGAAGAGGAGCAGGAAACATCATATTTTGCACTTTCCGTGAGGATCGTCAGCGTCCGTTCGTCTATCATATCTCCATTATAGCACGTCTTTATACGTTTGTCAAACATTTGTTCGTCATATCCGTCTTGCTCATCCTGAGGGCAAAGCCCGCCGCCTGCTCATCCTGAGGCGGTATCTCGCTCTCCCCCGTTGAAGGGGGAGGGGTAGGGGAGGGGGCAACGTGTTCTAAATAACGTCATGGTGAGCTTGTCGAACCATCACCGCAGTAAACGCCCCGCGAGATCCTTCGGCTACGCAACTTCGCGCCCGCTATCCCTCGACTACGCTCGGGATGACAACGGGCGCCCTCGCCGCCCTTTTGATCAAACGGCTTGCAAAAAGGGGAAAACTATGCTACAATCAATAGAGGGG
>CANREC010000007.1 GCA_947629535.1 uncultured Clostridia bacterium
CGGGAAAGTGCTTATTTCAGATACTTCTTTTCGATGAGAGCGATCTTGTCGATGCGGCGCTGATGTTTCTCGAGACCCGAAAATTCCGTCGTCAAAAAGGTCTTGACGATGTCAAGGGCAAGATTGACGCCGACGATCCCCCCGCCGAGCGCGAGGACATTGGCGTCGTTATGTTCGCGTGTGAGCCGTGCGCAGGTCGCGTCCGTGCAGAGAGCGCAGCGGACCCCGGGGACCTTATTTGCGGCGATCGAAATGCCGATGCCCGTCGTGCAGACAAAGATCCCCCTGTCACACTGTCCGTTTGCAACAGCCTCGGCCCCCGCGAGGGCAAAGTCGGGATAATCGCAAGAATCGGAAGTTGTCGTACCGAAATCTCGGACTTCATAGTTGTTTTCGTTGAGGTAGCGAACGACGGCATTCTTTAAGGCAAGTCCGCCGTGGTCGCAAGCAACTGCTATTTTCATGAAATGCTCCTTTGAGATTCTTATCACACATTCTGAGCCGTAGGCGAAGGATCTCATAAACCTACGGACTTCGTTCAAGGGGATCCTTCGCTTCGCTCAGGATGGGCAGACTACCCCGTGCACCAAGTCTTGATGATGAGCGGAATAACTTCCCTGATCGCACGGAGCGTCATGCGGTAGACGTCGATGTCCTTTCCGTACGGGTCCGGGATCTCCTTCCCCGCGATCGCATAGAAACTCGTCACGTTCTTTCGGTTGAGAAGTTTTGTCTGCGATTCCGTCATCGTGATCACGACATAGGCCTCGCCGAGCATCTTTTCGGTGAGTTGGCGCGGCTTGAACGTCTTGTTGACGGGGATACCCGCCTCGGCAAGCGCCTGTGCGCTGTTGGGGCTCAGAACGCTCCCCTTTTCGGCATGGATCCCTGCCGACGCGACGGTATAACCCGAGATCTTTTTCTTCCTGAGTTCCCTGCGAAGGGCTGCCTCGGCCATCGGCGAACGGCAGGTGTTGCCCGTACAGACAAAGAGGATCTTCTTTTTCGGTTCAGCTTTCTTCTGTTCCATGTTCCACCCCGAATGCGCGGCGCATTCTGTTGAGCACCCCCGCCATCACGCCGCCCTTTTCCTTGGGCTCGACGCCGATGAGGAGGGTCGCCGTCTTTTCTCCCTTGCGGAGAAGATCGTAGAGACGCTGCGCCATGACTTCGCCCGTCCCGCCTAAATCGAGCGTACGGAAACCGTGCAGAAGGGCGCAGACATCGCTCTCGCAGAGAAAACAGGGGGTCTCCCCCTTTTTTTCGGCCTCATTGTAGAGCGAAACGGCCTCATCAAGCCGATCTTCGTTGAAAAACGCCGTCTTACAGCGGGGAGAATAGTGCTTATACGCCATGCCGGGGCTCTTGGGCTTTTCCCCCTTTTGGGCATGGTAAATGACGCATTCCCCCGCGACGGAGGAGATCATTTCCCGCGTCACAAGGCCCTCGCGCAGAATTTGGGGAACTTCCCCCGTGCAGTCCAAGACCGTGCTCTCGATGCCGCCGCTGCACGCCCCGCCGTCGAGAATGAGCGGGATCTTGCCGCTGAAATCCTCATAGACGTGCCGTGCGCTGACGGGCGAGACATGCTTGGAAAGGTTCGCGCTCGGGGCGGCGATGGGAAGGTCTACAGCTTTCAAAAACTCCTGTGCGGTCGGCGAGGACGGCACGCGGATGGCAAGGGTGTTGAGCCCGCAGGAGACATGTTTTGAAACTTTCCCCGTGGACGGATAGACCATCGTGAGCGGTCCCGGCAAAAAGGCTCTGCGGAGCGCCGCCGCGTAGGACGGTTCGCTGTCGATGAGGGGCGAAATGTCGTACTCCCGATGCACATGGACGATGAGCGGATTGTCAGCAGGCCTTCCCTTGAGTTCAAATATTTTGAGAACAGCCTCGTCCGAAAGGGCATTTGCGCCCAAACCGTACACCGTCTCCGTGTGGAAGGCAACGACTTCCCCTGCCTCTATATATTTTTTTGCGAGTTCGAGCCATCCGTGCGAACGGCTCACAATTTGCGTCTCCATATCAGTCGTCGACGGGAATATCGCCGCCGAACGCCTCATCGGCCGTAGGATTCTCTCCGAAATCGGGTTTCTTCCTGTATTCAGGCGCCTCTAATGGCTGCCCCTGCGCTTCCACGTCGACAAACTTGGTCTGTTCGCCGAGGAAACGAAGCTGGATACGGCCCGTCTCGCCGTTCCTGTGCTTGGCGATGACGAGTTCGGCCGCGCCCTTGACAATGTTGCCCTTGGCAAGTTCTTCGGGCGTCGCGCCGACGTCGGGACGGTTGATGAACATGACGATGTCTGCGTCCTGCTCGATGGCACCCGATTCGCGAAGGTCCGAAAGCTGAGCCTCCTTCGTCTGGATGCGGCGGAGCTGCGAGAGCGCGATGACGGGAACGTTGAGCTCCTTGGCCATGATCTTGAGATCCCGCGTAATGTTTGCGATCTCCTGCTGACGGTTTTCGGGGCTGTTTCTGCTGTTTCTCCCCTTGTCCTCTCCGCCCATGAGCTGAATATAGTCGATCATGATGAGATCGAGACCGCCCTCCGCGGTGGAGAGACGGCGGCACTTGGAGAGGATCTCGGCGGGCGTCACGCGGGAACTGTCATCGATAAACAGCTTGCTCTTTCTGAGTTGGTCGCTCGCGCGCATGAGATTTTTCCAATCTTTGCCGTTGAGCTTGCCCGATAGTGCGTTTGACATGCTCACGCCCGCATATGCGCAGAGGAGCCTCTGCACGATCTGCACGCGGGGCATTTCGAGAGAGAATACGGCCGCGATCTTGCCCTTCCGCAGACAGGCATTCTCGACGATGTTCATCGCGAGGGAGGTCTTTCCCATCCCGGGGCGGGCAGCGATGACGATAAGATCAGACTTCTGCAGACCGTTCGTGATCCTGTCGAGATGTCTGAATCCCGTCTCGAGGCCGCGGCAGGAAGAGGGATCGTTCTGGATCATCTCGAGTTTCCCGATGACTTCTTCGATGACGTCACCGTCCGCAAGGCTCTCGAGATTGCCCGAATCTTCCCGCTTGGAGATATCATAGACGAGCCCCTCGGCGTATCCGATGGCGTCACGCTCCTCGGGACTGTTCATGCTGTTCTCGATGATGTCCTTTGCGGCGCGGATGAGAAAGCGGTTGACAGAGTCGCGGCGCACGATCTCGAGATACTGTTTATAATTTGCTGCCGAGGGAATGAGAGCGGAAAGTTCCGTGATCGCCTGTATCCCGCCCGCACGCTCCAATTTCCCCTCCCTTTCGAGTTCATCGGTGAGCGTGACCAGATCCACCGTCTTTTTCCCCGCGTAGACGGCCTTCATCGCGGCGAGGACGAGGCGATGCCCCTCGTCATAGAGGTCCTCTTCCCTTAACCGCTCCAAGAGGTCGGACTGAATGCCCTCGTCGAGGAGCACGCAGCCGAGAAGGGCCTTTTCCGCATCCATATTGTGCGGCATTTGATTGTTCGGCATAGATTGCCTCCTTTGCAGATCGTAAACTCAGGCGAGCGAGTTGAATTGTTCCAAAGCGTCCTTGAATTCGGCCATGGCAGAGGCGAACGTCTCCTCTCTTGTGAGGTCGGCTCCCGCGATCTTCAGAAGAGACACGGGATCCGCCGAGCATCCGCCCGACAAGAACTTTTTATACTCCTTGACGGCCTTCTCGCCCTCTTTGAGGATCTTATTGGCGATACAGATGGCCGCCGTGATGCCCGTCGCATACTTGTAGACATAGAAGGAACGGTAGAAGTGCGGGATGCGTGCCCATTCGATGGCGATATTGTCGTCATGGACGACCGCGGGACCGTAATATTTCCTGTTGAGATCCAGATAGAGCGCGGAAAGATTGTCCTTGTTGAGGGGTTCCCCGCTCTCGGCCAACGCATGCGCTTTCTCTTCGAATTCCGCAAATTGCGTCTGGCGGAACAGCGTCGTTCTGACCATATCCATGAAGTAGTTGAGAAGATACTTCTTGAGTTTCTTGTCCTCGGTCGTCTTGAGAAGGTACTTGAGCAGAAGAACTTCGTTGACGGTGGATGCGACTTCGGCGACAAAGATCGTGTAATCGGACTTCACGAAGGGCTGATTCTTATTGGAATAGTAGGAATGCAGGGAATGCCCCATCTCATGCGCGATCGTGAACACGTCGTGCGTCGTTTTTTGATAGTTCAGAAGGACAAAGGGATGGTTGCCGTAGATGCCGATGGAATAGGCGCCGCCCTTCTTCCCTTCCGTCTCGCAGACATCGATCCAACCCTCGTCTCTCCCCTGTTTCAGAAGGGAGATATACTCTTCCCCGAGGGGCGAAAGTCCCTTCAGAACGAGCTCCCACGCCTCTTCATAGGTGAATTTGAGCTCGGCGTCCTCCACGAGCGAGGGATAGATGTCATACATATACATCTCGTCAAGACCCATCGCCTTCTTCCGCGTTTCCATATAGCGGTGCATGAGAGGCGTACCCTTGTCGACGCAGGCGACGAGATTGTCATACACGCTGCGGTCCACATCCTCGTCAAACATTGCCCGCTGAATGCAACTTTCAAAGCCGCGGGCCTCTTTGAAGAAGATGTCCGCCTTGACGTTGCCCGCATAGGCGGCGGCAAGCGTCCCAAGGACTTTCCGATAGGCCGCATAGTACTTCTCGTAGGCCTCTTTGCGCTTTGCCCTGTCCTTTCCGCTCATGATGACGGAATACAGCCCGTGGGAAAGTTTGACTTCCTTCCCCTCATATTCCATTGCGGGAAGATCGAGTTCGGCATTGTCGAGCATCTCAAAGACGTCATGCGGAACTTCCATCGCCTCCCCCGTCAGGGCGAGAAGGCGCTCCTCTTTTTCGGAGAGGACATATTTCTTCCGCGCGATGAGACGGCCGAGCATGTAATCGTAATCCTTGAACCGTTCGTCCTGAAGGAAACCCTTCAAGGTCTCGTCGCTGAGCGCGGTGAGCTCGGGTGTGGAAAAGGACGTCTCGGCGGCAAGACGCATGTTGAGGCTCATGACTTTGCCGAGATAGGACGCATATTTGCTCTCGCGCACGTCCTCATCGTGTTTCAGAAAGGCGTAGAGGTAAACTTTGAGGAATTTTATGGTATATTCTTCCTCTGCCTTGAAATAGGCGAGGATATTTTCGGCCGTATTGAGCATGCCGCGGTATTTGGCGAGATCGAGAGAGCTCTCGAGCGCCGAGAAGGCCTCTTCCCACGCCTCATCGCTTGCGAACACGTCGCCCGTACGCCATTTATAGTTGGTCTGTACTTCCGTTCTTTCCATGATCTGTCTCCTTTTGATGATTTATGATCTCATATGCGAGAAGAAGATTGCCCTGCGAGACAAAGCGTACCTCATCCCCCTCTTCGAAGGGCGGAAACTCTTTCTCGCCGTCCACATAGATCCTGCGGAGCATGGTCTCCTCCCGCTTGATATTCTTCACTTCGAACGTGGCGACGTTCACATCCACGCCGTCGCGCACGATCCAGTCCTCCACCCCTGCAAAGGGTGCGCAAAAGTTCTCCTTCAGCCCGACGGAGATATAACGTAGCATCTTACAGTAGCTGTTGCATCTTTTATAGCAGATCCCCATGAAGGGAAAGGAAAAGATGATGTAGAGCGCGACGATGATACATGCGACGGCGATCATCCACGAGCCGTTGGGGTCCTTATACGGCAATTGGGAATACAGGATGAAGATGGTCAAAAGCCCCGCAAGGGCCGCCGCCGTCACACTCAAAAAGACTGCAAGATATTTTCTCCGTTGGATGAAGGCATCCCAGAGATCGCTGTCCGAATACAGATACGTCATATCTCACTCCGCGATGAAGAGCACGCCGAGCGTGTTTCTGCCGCAGTGGCCCGTGATGACGGAGCCCGCGACAGTCTCGAGCACCGTGTCGAAGTCAAAATACTCGCTCACCTGTTTCTTGGCGACTTCCACGAGCGACGCATCCGCGCTGCTATGCGTGATGAAACAGCGGGTCCTGTCATATTTCGGATATCTCTCCGCAAGGTCCCTGATATAGGCCGTGATGCACTTGTCCATGTTGCCGCGGTACTTCTTCCCGGGAACAAGCTGCCCGTCGTCCATCTCGATGAGCGGGTGGATCTTCAGAAGATTCGCCCCGTACATCGTCATGCGGGAGCACCTGCCCCCCTTGTAGAGGTAGTCGAGCCTGTCCGGGATAAAGGAAGTGTTGACCTTGGGACGGAGCGCGTTCACGGTCTTTACGACCTCTTCGGGGCTCATGCCCTGCTGCAAAAGATCGTATGCCTTCATGACGAGAAGTCCCTGTCCCGACGAAAGCGCCTTCGTATCGACGACGAAAACTTTCCCGCCGAACTTTTCCGCCGCCACGACGGCGTGCTCGTTCGAGGAAGAGGACTTCGCCGAGATGTCGAAGTGGATCACCGTTTCCCCTGCCGAGACGAACTGACCGAAGAATTCCTCATAGTCCCCGATGCTCGGGGCGGAAGTCTTGGGGAGCGTTCCCGTCTTTGCGACATAGTCAAAGATGTCCTGCGGCGTGATGTCGACGCCGTCGCGGAAGGAATCTGCGCCCAAAATGACCGTGAGCGGCATGATGCGGATATCCCGCTCCGTCGCGTTGACGCCCAAATCGCAAGTGCTGTCTGTTGTAATTCTGACCATATCCGAAAATCTCCTTTTTTATTCGCTTTAATTGCGGAACCGATCGCGGAAGTTCTCCCACCTCGTGATCGCCCCCTTATGTTCGAGCGCCCATACGGGAACGACGCCCGTGACGTCTTTCGTCAGCAGCGTCCCGATTTCGGTGGAATCGTTGCTGTGCAGGCGGTTGTCCCCCATGACGAACATCTCCCCTTCGCCGACCTCGATGGGATGAAGCGCATTGCCGAAATACAGCGGTGCGCAGGTCGGATCGTAATAGGCATACGGCTCCGTAAGACAGGTGAATTCAGCCTCTCCCTGCTTTTTGAGGTAGACCTGATTCCCGCTGCAATAGATCTCATCCCCTTCCAGTGCGATCACGCGCTTGATGATGTAGGTGATGGGTTCCCTATTCGCCTCCGAACTGAAGAGCGCATGCCCGTCTTCGTCCGTATACTCTTTCACATAGATGATGACGATGTCCCCTCTCTCGGGCGGCTCTTCGGAATCGGCATAGAGCCAATCTCCGTCCTCAAGCGTCATGAGCATGGACCTTCCGTCCACGCACACGGGTGTAAAGCGTCCGAGAAACCACATTTCAAAGAAGAAAAAGGCAAAAATGAGGACAAGCAAGACCGAAACAAGGACGGAAAAGAGGGAAAAACTCCTCTTTTCTCTCCCCGTCAGAAGGATCGGGCGGGTCATGAAATCCCCCCTTCGATGCGCCGCGCACGTTTCAGCAGCTCATCGGGCAGAAGAACGAGGATCCTTCCGCACGTAAGACATTTGATTGTTCTGTCGGCACCGTCGCGAAGGATCTTCCATTCCTTTCCGCCGCAGGCATGCGGTTTCTTCGCCTCGACGACGGCTCCGACCGCCAAATCGCTCAAAACCATAATACGTTGTTGATGAGAACACGCTCCTCGCTTACAAACATCACGGAATGCACGTCCTCGAAATCTTCGAGACTGGGCCCGCCCTCTTGCTTGAAATCGCTTGCGTCGAGAAGGATGTCCTTCCACTTCCCTCCGCCCTCGATATGTACTTCGCAGCTATAGCCCTTATCGCTTTCACTGCGGAAGAAAGTGATGCGGAGAGTGCTCTTCTCCTCGCTCCACGCGTCGAATCCGAAGGACGCGGAAGGCGGCGCCTTATATCCGTCCTCACCCACGCGGTAGGTGATCATGCCGAAATCGGAAGTGATGCCCATGATCCCGCCGTAACCGGGAAGAAGATGCACGTCCGTCTCGTTGTCCGCATGGAAACAGTCCGCGACGGCTTTCGCGCCGAGACAATAGCCCGTAAACCCGTTTCTGCCGTCCGCATTGGTATAGATGATGCGGGAGGCGAGGCGGGTATTGGGATATTCTTTTTCCACATTGAACTCGAGGATCTTCGACGTCACCGAGAAATTGTTGGAGTATTGGACAAAGGCATAGACGAGCGTTTTCTTGCACCCTTTATAGAGGCAGAGCGGGACCTTTCCGACATTCTCCTTCAAATTTTCCCTCTTCCCGAGGACGCGCGTCCAGTCGCGGGCGCGGCTCCCCGCCACTTTTTCGGTATAGAAGATACCGAAGTCGCGGATCTCCCCCTCCTCGTCGAAGATCACTTTTGCGATGAGATCCCCCTTTTCATCCTCTTCGATGGAGACGTCGATGGGCTTGGAGATAAAGACGGAGCGGCCCTTCAGATATTTATGCAAGAAGAGCTCGATATCCAAAAAGGAGTGCGAACCGATGAGACCGTTCCCGTGTGCGGAGAAGAGGATCGCCTTCTCGACGTCGGGCCCGATCTGGTTGAACGTATCATAGACGCGCTCGTAATTGTATTTTCTGTCGTTGATGGCCGAGAGAAGAAGAACGGGACACTTGATATAGGGCGCATAGCTCTGGGAATCGATGCCCGCGATGAAACGGTGCTGTTCGTCGTCGAATGCGCGTGCCTGCACGTCGCCGAACCGATCCACATCGGTGTAGGCGAGCCAGCCCGCCGCGCAGACGGAGACGAAACAGGCAAGCGGCACATAGGGCGCGACCTTGAAGAGCACTTCGCCGCCCGTTCTGAGGCCGACTGCCCCGACGGCGGTCACTTCGCGGAGAGAGATAAGATATTTATATGCATAGCGTGCGACCGCCGCCCATTCGTACCAGCACGTCTCGCTCGCATCGGTCTCGACGCGGGTCATGCGCTCGGATACGCGGAGATAGTTCGCATGGTCCACATCCGAGGGATAAATGGTGCAGGGCTCCTGCGTCCCCTTGTCTCCGCAATAGTCCACGCAGAGAACGCCGTACCCCTTATCGGTAAGACGGCGCACAAAGTCTCTGTCAAAGGGCTTTCCCGCCTCGAACAGGACCATGACGGCGGGGAAAGTCTCCTCACCGGGCGAATAGAGTTCCGCATAGATGCGGACTCTCCCTTCTTTTGTCTGCCGCCCCGAGAAGTATACCTGACGCTTGATCACGTTCTCTTCTTTGACTTCGAAGATCATTTCCCCGTCGAGGGGAAGTTCATCGTCAAAGTCCCGCCAAAGAGTCACAGGGGTCAAAATAGGATTGCTCATTTTCCTCACTCCGCAGAGATCCTCGAGCCACGCTCTTCCGTTGCCTTGGCAACAAGGAGCTTGCGCTCGATCCTATGCTTTAATTCCTCCACATGGGAGATGATTCCGATACTGAAATTCTTGCTCTTGAGTTTCTCGAGACTGTCCATGACGGTATCCACGAGTTTCTCGTCCAATGTGCCGAATCCCTCGTCCAGAAAGAAAAATTCTATGGGACGGGCGGACCGCGTGCATATCTCCGAGCTCAATGCAAGGGCGAGAGACAGAGAGACGAGGAAGGTCTCTCCGCCCGAGAGCGTGCTCACCGCTCGCAGGGCGCCGCCGTTGAAGTTGTCCCCCACGCCGAACCCGCCTGCGACATAGCGGAGAAAATATCTTCCGCCCGTCAGGGAAAGGAGCTGAACGCTCGCGTTACAGGCGACCGTCTGCAGGTACTCTTCCGCCACGAACTCCATGAATTTTCCGCCGCGCAAAAGGCTTGTGAGCTGTTGGGCGGTCTCCGATGCCTTCTGTTTCTTCCGATATTCCGTCTCGAGCTCTTCCTTCTCGGAGAGCATGCCGACGATGCGTTTTTCGGTCTCTTTCAGAACGGCGAGACGGCCTGCGTTCCCGTCCCGTTCCTCCTCGAGGGAGACGATCTCCCGCTGCAGGGCGAGAAGTCTTTCCTCGGTCGCCTGCGAGTAGTCGTCATCCTTGAGTTCCTCATACTTTGAGGAGACGGCCGCCGCCCTATCCCTGTATTCCGAAAAAAGACGGTTGGCATTTTCGGCGTCGCCGTAACGGGCAAGAAGGCCTTCAGCCTCTTCGACGCTTTGGAATTTTTCAAGCATGCGGGAAAGTCTCTCTTCGGCCTTATGCAGGGCGTCTTTCCGCGCCGCGCCTTCGGCCTCGCAGGATGCAAGGGCGACCTGTGCAGCATTCATCCCGCGCTCTGCCTGCATCTTTGCGGCGAGATGTCTATCCCGCTCTGACTTCTTTTCGGCAAGCTGCACTTGCATCTCGCGGAAATCTGACGTATCCCCCATTCTCTCCTTGCAGGACGCGACCGTCTTTTGGAGCGAGGAGATCTTTTCAGCCAAGGCGCTGAGCCTGCTTTGCTCCAGAAGATATGTGTTCTGTGCGCTCTCGAGGTCGAGCCGCGCCTGTTCGGACGCCTTCATGGCCCTCTCACGTCTCTCAAAGGCCGCTTTCAGGTCCGAAAAGTCCAATTTCTCGCCTTCGGAGAGTTTGGAATAGCGGGCGACGAGCGGAGCGCTGTCAGGCAGGATGACGGGGTACTTTTGCTCCAATTTCTTTATTTCCGATGCGAAACGTTCGTATTCCCCCCTGTAGAGGGCGTCCTTCTGCGCCGCAAGGAAAGCGTACAGATCCCCGTGACCGAGCTGTTGCTGCAATGCGAGGAGCTGTTTGAGTTGATTTTCGTAATCGGGATCGACGGATCTCTTCTTCAGTGTTTCGTACTGCGACCGTGCGGATAAGAGCTCCTTCTCCGCGGCCGCCTTTTCCCGCATGGCACGTTCCGCGAGCTCCGCCCTTCCGCACTTTGCCGTCAGGCTCTCGATCTCGGCGGAGGCCTGCGTTTCATCGTAGGCGGACGCCTGTGCAAGGAGACATTTTGCTTCCTCGGCCCTCTGCCGCGCGAAATCAAGGCGGCGGTCGGTTTCGGCGCTGAGCCGTTCGCATTCCCGTCTCTCCCGTTCGGCGGAGACGATCTCCTTGGCCGCGCCGAGGCGGCCGAGCTCCCCTTCCATACGGGCCATCTCTTCTCTCTTTGCGTCGAGAGCGGCCTTTTGGGCGCAGACCTTCTCAAATTCCTTCCGTCTGTCCGAAAGGGCATGAAGTTTCTTTTCTTCGGCACGTTTCGATCCGATCTTATCCCGATAAGCGGTCTCAGCCTCGCTCCGCGCGCCGATCTCTGCGGCAACGGCTCCGAGCTTTTCCTTCGAGATTTCTGCGTATTGCAAGAGACGGGCGGCGAGGATCTCCGTCTCCTTCATCAGCTCGGCGCTCCGTGCGGACGCGCGATGAAAGAGATTGCCGCCGAACCGCTCCAGATCGAAGAGGCGGGAGACGATATCGAGCCGTTCACGCGGCGCCTCTTTGATAAAACGGGCAAATTCCCCCTGCGGCAGGGCGATACACTTCTCAAAATCGTCCTGTTTCAGCCCGATGACGCCGAGGAGAAAGGCATTTCCCTCCCTGACGCCGCTCGATTTTGTGACGAGCTTTCCGTCCGTTTCCTCATAGACGACGAGGGACTGGGAAGGGGTGCCGTCCTTTTTCCGCTTGATCTCCCGTTCCACGCGGTAAGTGCGGCGGGCGCCGTCGTAAAAGATCTCAAAGACAAAGACAACATTCCCCTTTTCACAGCGGAAGTTGATAAAATCGGCCGAATTGGCGGCGCGGGTAACGGAGCCGTACAGCGCAAAGCCGATGCTATCCAAAATGGTGCTTTTCCCCGAGCCCGTATCTCCGAAGATCCCGAAGAGCCCTTGGTCGAGTAAATTTTCAAAATCGATGACGGCGGGTTCGGAGAAGGAATTGATCCCGCAAAACGCAAGATATTTGGGTTTCATTCTCCCTCCGCAAGCAGGCTCAAAAATGCCGCCTTCAACGCATCGTCCGGCTCACTTGCAAACCGTGAACGGTAATATTCCGAAAAGAGTTCCTCATCGGACATGCGGGAACGCATGAGAGGCGTGTCCCCGTCCGAAACTTCGACGTCGGTGACCGTATGCACAAGTCCGCTGTTCGCCTCTTTCAGCATCGCGAGGTCCTCCCGCACGAGCGGTTTCGTTAGATGCAATGTCAGTTCGATCCAGACGTCCTCGCCGTATTTTTTGAGCAGTTCGGCCCCCTCTTCGGGGCCGTTCGCCTCCAGACGGATGAGCCGTTTCCCCCCTTCTACGGGGATCTTTTCGGCAATTTTGACTTCGTCTTTGTCCGTTTCGAGAAGGTAGACGGTCTTGTCGGGCTTCTCGTCGAAAGAATATTGCAACAGAGAGCCGCAATAGTGGGCATTCCCCATGCTTTGACGCTTGTGAAGATGACCGAGGGCGACATAGCAATCGCGGGGGAACACGGAGAGCGGCACAGCTCTGGCCCCGCCGAGTTCGATGCTCCGCTCGCTGTCGCTCACCTGCCCGCCCTGCACAAACAGATGCGTGAGCAGGATATGCGGCCCGCCCTTGAAACATTCGTCTCCCTTTCCGATCCAGCGGGCGACGCGGTCGGGGTAAGATTCCTCTGTCTTTTCTTCCTTGAGCCTCGCCTCGTTCGGATAGGGAAGGACGTTGATATAGACTTTTTCACCGTCCGCATTTTCGATGACGATATAGTTTTCCCCCGACGCGGCGGCACGCACGGGACGGTTCCCCGAAACGTCCGCGCGGAACGCTCTCCCGCCGAAGATATAGACCCCGTCGCTCTCGGCAAGGGGTGCGGAAGAGGCAAGGCGGATCCCGTCGTCATGGTTTCCGCTGACGATCACGACCGCACGTCTCTCGCCCGCTAATTTTTTGACGGCACTGAAAAAGAGCTCCTCGGCCTCCGCGGAGGGAAGAAAGGTGTCGAATACGTCCCCTGCGACGAGAACGAGATCGACCTTCCTTTCCTCGCAGAGCTCCGCAAGGAAACCGAGCGCTTTCTCCTGTTCGGGAAGCCGCTCCCTATCGAAGAGCCGCTTTCCGAGATGCCAATCGGACGTATGAAGAATTCGCATAGACCTATCAAAAAAGAAATTTTTCGGCTGCGTCAAAAAGGCATTGCCTTTCGGCGCAGTTTATGATATACTATTATACATCTTCACTTGGAAAAAAGCAAGCGTTTCGGTAAAAAACGGAAGAAAGAGAGGATAAGATGTCTTTCTGCACTTACTCGGGCGAAATCACCGCCAACATGTTCACAAGCGTGGAAAACCAATTCATCGTCAAGTACCTGCCGCAGGCCGACGGAGACGCCGTGCGGGTATACCTGTACGGCCTGTACCTCTGCCAATGCGCACAGGATTTCGATGCGGAGAGCACATCGAAACTTCTGCGGATCCCCACGGAACGGCTCAGGGAGATCTTTGTTTTTTGGGAAGAATGCGACCTCGTGCAGATCCTCTCGAAAGATCCCCTCTTCGTCCAGTATCTTCCCGTCAACAATGCGGTCGGAAAGCCCAAGACCATCCGTCCCGAAAAATACGCCGATTTCAACCGTGCGCTCTATAAGATATTGCAGAGCTCGGGCAAAGACTTCAAACCCTATGAGATGCAGCGCATCTTCGAATTCCTCGAAAAGGAACCGATGGAACAGCAGGCCTTTCTCCTCGTCGCAGAATACTGTGCCCGAAAGAGCGGGAGCGCCCTCTCCTGCAACCATATCTTGAACAAGGCGCAAAAACTTTGTGCCGAGCACATCTACACATACGAACAGGCCGAGAGCTATTTCTCCGATTACAACGTCCACGAAAAGGACCTTGCACACATCTTCACCCTTCTCGGGATATACAAAAAACCGCGGGAAGAGGATTATGCCTATCTCGAAAAATGGCTCTCGCGCGGGGCCGAGCTCAAGGCCGTCTTTGCGGCGGCGGAGCACCTCAAAAAGGGCACATTACAGACGCTCGACGTCATCATGGAAGAGCTCTTCGAAAAGGACTGTGCGACCGAAGAGACGGCGCATGAATACCTTGCCCGCAGGGCTGAAGTGACAGAAGTCGTATTCAAAGTCGCACGGAAATTGGGCATAAAGGTACAAAATCCCCGCCCGTACGCCGATGAATACTGCGAAAAATGGTTGGAACGCGGATATGACGCAGAGAGCCTGTCCCTTCTCGCCACCGTCTTTATGCGCATGGGATACGGCTTTGCGGAGATGGACGCCGCCCTCGATTCGCTCTATCGCGACGGGATCGTCGAGGAACAGGGCGTCAGGGCCTACTGCGCCGCCCGCGACGGGGAAATGAAACTTTTGCAGCGCATCCAGAACGAATGCGGCGTCGTCAAAAAGACACAGTCCACCCTCGACATGATCGCGGCATGGCGCGGCTGGAATTTCTCGGATGAGATGATCGTCGAGGCCGCAAAGCGGAGCGGGAATGCCTCGCACCCCATCTCATACATGAATAAACTCCTTTCCGAGTGGAAACGGGCGGGCGCCTTCGTCCTCTCCGACATTCCAGAAAAGGCCCCTTCCGCCCCCGCCGTCACGGCCTACAAGAGCGAGGCGGCGATCGCGGCCGACAAGCGGACGGAGCGGGAGAGATTCTACGCTGCAAGGAGACAGGCAGCGCTTTCCGCGGCAGAGGCGGCAAGGGAGAAGGCCGAGCGCGACGAAACATTTAAGAGCGCCGACGCGGCATGCAGAAAGAACGAGATCGAGCTCGCGCGGGCAGAAGTCTACTCCCCCGAAAAGGCGGAAACATTGAGAAAACTCTTGCAGGACGCCAAAGCGGCAAGAAAAAATGCCCTTGCGCGGCTCGGGCTCTCCGATGAGGACTTTGCGCCAAAGTTCGCCTGCGCAAAGTGTTCGGACACAGGGTATCTGCCGAACGGAAAGGCGTGCGATTGCTATAAAAACAAATAGTATGTCTGTCATACTATTCGAAAAATCCGCATTAAGATAGTACTATGCGTGACATAATAGCAAAAAACCACAGGAAAATCGGCCCGAAAGCTCATTTCGGACCGACTTTTTTTATTCATATTCTCCGTAATCTCTCCTGTCGCCGTAGTGCGGCGGCGGGGGCGGCGGAGGCGCATCGTCCCATCTCCCCCTCTTCTTTTCCGATTTGGGGGCGGCCTTGATGTCGACGAGCACGACGTCCACACCGATTTTTTTGACGCATTTGAGATCGATGAAGAGGTCCGCTTTCCCCCAGCGGAAACCCTTTCCCCCGGGAACGACGATGCCCTGCACCTTTCCCTCGGGATAGCTGAACACGATATCGCAAACCTTCCCGAGACGTTTGCCGTCGGTGAGGTTCACAGTTTCCATTTTCCTTAAATCCGAAAAAGCGGTATCCACGTTTTATTGTATGCGCCTTTCGCCAAAAGTTGACATTTTTCCGCAACGGCCGTATCCCCCCCTCTCTCACTTTCGGAACGTATCCGCATACACTATACTGCGGGGGACTTCAGCAAAAGAGGATCCGTATGGGAAAAACAAAAGAAAGGCGCTCGCGCGCCCGCAAGATCATTCAATTTGCCGCGCTCGCGTTCCTGCTGCTCTGTGCTGTAGGCGGGATCGCAGCGATACAGTGTTTTCTCGGTGAAGGCGGGTTGTTCGGCTACAGCGCACGGCTCGTCATGTCCTCATCGATGGAGAAAGATCCTGAGACCGATCCGTACGGGAATAGCATTCGGGATATTCCCGTGAGAAGTCTTATCGTCATAAAACTCGTTCCGACCGAATACGAGGCCCAATTTCATTTTTACTCAGAGATCCGTGAAGGAGACGTACTGACGTTTGACTACAGCGTCTTGGACGGTACCGTCGCGATCACGCACAGAGTGCAGCATGTCGAGCGAAACGGAGACGTGTTCACGTTCACGCTGAGCGGCGACAACGGAAACGATGCCGCGGCGCAAGTGATCGACACGTCTGCAAATGGTTCCGACCGCATCATCGGCAAGGTCGTCTATTGCAGCTATGCGCTCGGCGTCACGGTCTGCCTTCTGCGCGACCCTCTGTTTCTCTTCGGCCTATGCGCCGCCGTGTTGTTCGCATGCCTATTGCGAACGCTCCTTCGGAGCAAACGCACAGCGTCAAGAGCGCCGAAGTCCCTCCGCATCGGAGGGAAAAATGAAAAATAAGATATTTGCGCTCGTGGTCGCAGTTCTTGTCTGCTGTTTCGCATTCAGCATCGGTGCGACTTACGGCCTCTATGACGAGACGTTCTCCATGCAGAACCATCTTTCGGCGGGCTCGCTCAAGGCAACGCTCACGCGTCAGAAACTCACAACGGTCAATATCGACAGCAGCGGAGAGCTCAAGACGTCGGTCGATGACGTGAGCAAAGATTTCACATCGGATACGAATGACAACATCTTCGGGATCGCCGAAGGCACGACGGTGGCCCCCGGCAGCAGTTTTACGGCCGAGATGAACATCAGAAATAACGGAAACGTCGCATTCTATTACTATGTGGAAGTCCTGTTCAATTCGATCGTAAGCGATCCGACCTTTGCGTCGATGCTGAAACTGACGGCAGAATCCGAAAACCATGCAAAGCAGGAGACGCTCATCAAGGACGGTCTCACGTTGGGCGAGGATGAAAAAGGCCTCGGCACGATCGGTTCGGGGGACAGCGAGACCTTTACCGTCAAGCTTGAATTTCTCGACAACGCCAACAACAATAAAGTGGAAGGCAAGTTCGTCCTATTCGATCTCCGCGTCCACGCGGTCCAGAAAATCAGTACGGAATAATATTTCCGCAGCGCGTCGGGGCACTCCCGACGCGCTTTTTCTGCTTTCAAGCGCCCGCTGTGCGGAAGCTCCGCCTCAAGGTGCAGGCAAGGATCTTCTCTTTGCTTGCCCCTATCTTATGTCGGCAGTTTTCGCATAACGCATAAAACTTACCCTATGAAAAACCGCCGAACCACCTGTCAGCGACATGATCTGCATTGTGTTGTAGATACAAAAATACATATAGAAGGATCCTGAAGAACGAAGTTCGACATCGCCCGTCGGGATCCTTCGGTCGCTACGTTCCCTCTGAATGACGCGTGGGATCCGCCGTTCATCCTGAGCCCCCTTGCGGGGCGAAGGATCCCATTAGGCCTACAGAGCTCCGCCCGTTTGCTGAGATTCTTCCCCTTCGACTTCGCTCAGGGTCAGAATGAGCACAAAAGCCTTCCCCCTGTGGGGGGAAGGTGGCACGGCGTAGCCGTGACGGATGAGGGGCATTCTAAATCACGTCATGGTGAGCTTGTCGAACCATCACCGCAGCAAACGCCCCCGCGAGATCCTTCGACACGCGCTTACGCGCGGCTCAGGATGACGCGCCGAGCGTGTCCGCGGGGCTCCGCCCGTTTGCAGGAATCCTTCGGACTGCGCCTTCAGAATGAGCGGTTGGGTTTCTCATAGTCTTATAACGCGCCAAAGAGAGGGCAACCCTAACGGGATTATGGGGCTCCCAAAAAAGATTTGCGTAGCAAAGATTTTTTGGGAAAAGTGCGCCGTAAGGAGCTACTTCGCGCCTACGGCGCTCGTGCCGCCCTTCGACGCCATAAAGAACGTGCGGGCGGGGCGAATCCAATAGGGTTTCTCATAGCCTTTTAACGCACCAAAGAGAGGGCAACCCTAACGGGTTGCCCTCTCTTTGGTGCGCCGTAAGGAACTCGAATCCCTAGCCTTTGGTTCCGTAGACCAACGCTCTATCCAATTGAGCTAACGGCGCATATTCTTTTGATAGCTTGATTATTATATCCCTATCTCCTAAATTTGTCAACGGATTTTATGCTGAATTCAAGAAATTTTCCTTTCCTTTGTGACGGGAATTTATATTTCTTCCGTCGGTGATCTCAAACGACACTTTTCGCCCTTTTTCGACAAAATCAGACATTTTTCTGCCTCACACGCGCTTTATAATAGGCTCAACGGAGCGGCGAATGGAAGTCTATGTTGAGTATGCTTTTGCCGAAAACTTTATTTTAGATCTCCTTCTGCTCTTTCTTGCGGTCAAGTGTGCGCGGGCGCAATCAGGCCCCGTGCGGCTCGGGCTTGCGGCGGCGGTCGGAGCGGCCGAGGCGGTCGTCTTTCCCCTTCTTCCCCTACCCGTCTGGGCGGCCTATGCCGTCAAATTCTCGGGCGGAGCCATTCTCCCCCTTCTTGCCGTCAAAAAAGGCACGGTCAAAACGTACTGCTTTGCCCTTCTCGCCTTTTTCGCCCTGACGTTTGCTCTCGGGGGAGCGCTCACCGCCATATATTCCTTTTCCAATATCCCCTATGCCGAAGGACAGGGCTATCTTGTGGAATCGGCTCCCATCGGGCTCGTCCTCGGGCTTGCGGGGCTGTTCGGCGTCTGCGTATTCTATCTGTCGCGGATTTTTTACCGATACAGGAAACTGAAGAGCTGCCTCTTTTCCGCCGAGCTTCTACATGACGGGAAAAAGCTTTCGCTGAGTGCCCTTGCCGACACGGGGAACGGGCTCACCTTTCACGGCAGGCCCGTCAACGTTCTCTCCCCCGCGGCGGCCCTTCTCCTCTTCAGAGATGAGAAAGTCCCTCTCGGCAGGATCGCCGTCACTACCGTGAACGGCACAAAGGAAAGTCCCGTCTTTGCCTGCCATGAGATGAAAATCGACGGGAGAACATATGAAAACGTCCTCTTCACGACGGGCGACGTGCGGTCGAAGGAATATCAGATGGTTCTGCATACATCATATTTGGAGGAAGGCCATGAAACTCTTGGAGGCACTGCAAAACTGGCTGCTGAAGATAAAAAGTGAAAACATCGTCCACTACCTCTGTGGGAACGAAGCGCTCCCCCTTCCCCTTTCGCAGGAAGAGGAGAGCGAGATGCTTGCAAAACTCGAGAGCGGAACGGACGCCGAGCAGGTGCGGGCACAGCTCATAGAACATAATCTGAGACTTGTCGTTTACATCTCCCGCAAGTTCGAAAACACGGGCGTCGAGGCGGACGATCTCATCTCCATCGGAACAATCGGCCTCATCAAGGCCATCAATTCCTTTCGCACGGATAAAAATATCAAGCTCGCGACGTATGCCTCGCGCTGTATCGAGAACGAGATCCTCATGTATCTCCGCCGCACGGTAAAACTGAAGAGCGAGATCTCCTTTGACGAGCCGCTCAACACCGATTTCGAAGGCAACGAACTGCTCCTCTCGGACGTTCTCGGCACGGACAGCGACACCGTCTACGGCGGCGTGGAATCGAGCGTGGAAAAGGAGCTTTTGAAAGAGGCGCTCGGAAAACTTCCCGAACGCGAGCGGAAGATCATGTACATGCGGTTCGGGCTCGGCGGACGGGACGAGATGACGCAGAAGGACGTCGCCGACGCCCTCGGCATTTCGCAGAGCTATATCTCCCGTCTCGAGAAGAAGATCATCGAGCGGCTGAAAAAGGAAATTTCCAAGCTCGTATAATGTTTCAAAAATTTCAGATACTTTTATCTCCGGGGAATGTTTTTACATAGGGCGAAGGCCCTTACGGAGGTGAAAGATGTTAAGTAAAGTCGTGATCTGCGGCGTCGATACGACGGGGCTGCCCAAACTGACCGCAAAGGAGATGGACGAGCTGATGAGACAGCTCAAGGCAGGCGACGAAAAGGCGCGCGAGAAGTTCATCATCGGCAATATGAGGCTCGTATTGTCCCTTGTAAAGCGATTCTGGGCGAAGAACGCAAATGCGGACGACGTGTTTCAGGCGGGCTGTGTGGGGCTCATCAAGGCCATTGATAACTTCAATCTGGATTTCAACGTCAAGTTCTCGACCTACGCCGTCCCGATGATCTTGGGCGAGATCAAGCGCTATCTGAGGGACGGGAACTCGCTGAGGGTCTCCCGCTCCATCCGCGACACGGCTTACCGTATCCTAAAGGTCAGGGAAAGCATCGAAGAACGGGATGAAGAGGCGACCATCGAGAAGATCGCCGCCGAGATGCAGGTGAAGGAGCGGGAAGTCGTGTATGCCCTCGACGCCATCTCGGACCCTGTTTCCCTCTACGAACCCATCTACAACAAGTCGGGCGACACCTTGGAGCTCTTGGACCAACTCTATGACGAGACGCAGAGCGACGAGATCTGGACGGAGCATGTTGCCCTGCGCGAGGCGATCGACCGTCTCACAGACAGAGAGAAAAAGATCTTGATGCTCCGATACTATGAGGGAAAGACGCAGACGGAGATCTCGGCGGAAGTCGGGATCTCACAGGCGCAGGTCTCCCGCCTCGAAAAAAACGCCCTTGCGAGCGTCAAAAAGGAAATTTCGTGAGTTGAATGCAGAATTGAGCGGCGGCGGGCACATATGCCTGCCGCCGCTCATGCTATGTAAAAATTAAAAATTTTGGTGAATAATGCCCTCTCACTTTGAAGGGGCGGATGGGTGGAAATGCTCATCCTGAGGGAACGTATCGACCGATGGATCCCCTCACCCCCCTATTCATCCTGCCCCGCCCGAACGTCGACGCACGAGTGCATTTTACGCTTTCCTTGCGAAAAGCTCTGTTTGCTCTCGGCGTCTCCTTCTTTATTCTAAAATTTTTTATTTTAAGCTTGACAAAATGGGATGAAAAGTTTATAATGTAAGAAAAGTAATACTTTTAGGAGTTAAAAATGGATAATTTCCCCGAAGGCAAGTATCTTGCGACCGTAAAAATCGGCCCAAAAGGGCAGATCGTCATCCCCAAAGAGGTGCGTGAAATGTTTTCTCTCCAGCTCGGTGACGCCCTTCTTCTCATGGCAAATAAAAGTCAAGGGATCGCCTTGCAACCGTTTTCGTATGCGGAATCCTTCTGGAACGCCGTCAAGCAGGTCAAAGAGGAGAGTTAGCGATGCTTGCGCTCGAAGTTCAAAACTTAAAAAAGGTCTATCCGAATTTTACGCTCGGCGGCATTTCTTTCTCGGTCGATGAGGGACAGATCGCGGGGCTCATCGGGCGGAACGGCGCGGGAAAGAGCACGACGCTCAGATCCATCATGCGGCTTATCTCTTCCGAAGGGACCGTCAAAGTATTCGGAAAAGACTTTGCACGGGATGAGGAAACCGTCAAGGCTGCGATCGGCTATGTCGGCGGCGGGTTCCGATCCTATCCGAATAAATCGCTCTCCGCCGTTGCAAATGCAGTCGCGGCGTTTTATCCGCATTGGGACGGGGAAATTTTCAAGCGATGCTGCGAAGAGTATTCGCTCGTTCTTTCCAAGAAGGTGCGCGAGCTTTCCGAGGGCATGAAGATCAAGTTTTCTCTCGCCCTTGCCCTCTCTCATGGGGCAAAACTGCTCCTTTTGGACGAACCGACGAGCGGTCTCGACCCGCTTTCCCGCGAAGATTTTTGCGATACGATCCTCTCTCTCAAAGGGCGGGGCGTTAGCGTTTTGTTTTCCACGCACATCACGTCCGACCTCATGCGCGTTGCCGATCAGATCATATATCTGTCGGACGGAACGATTCTTGCCGACGAGCCGCTTGAAACACTTATGAAACGGTATCGGCTCAAACTCTTTGCCTCGCTTTCGGACGCGAACGCGGCGCATACGATCGGCGTCAAGCGAGTAAAGGACGGTTTTGAGGGCTTGGTTACGTCGTCCGAAGGGCGGGAAGCCACCCTCGACGAGATCATGATCCATCTCGAATGGTCAAGGAGACAAAATGAAAGCGCTTATTAAGAAAGAATTTTCTCTCTGCCTGCACCCCACGGCATTCATTTTTTTGGCCTTTGCGGCGCTCGTCTTTGTTCCAAACTATCCCTATGAAGTCATTTTCTTCTTTTCGGGATTGTCGGTATTCTTCCTCTCTTTGGCGGCACGGGAAAACGGCGATTTGGCATTTACTTGCTCGCTCCCTGTCAAAAAAAGAGACGTCGCTCTTGCAAGGGTCATTGTCGCTGTGATGTTCCAATGTACATTATTGCTCTTGACGGCCCTCTGCATTGTCCTAAAACAACGGTTTTTCCCGCAAACAGTGTTGATAAATCTTGCGGGAAATAGCGCAAATCTTGCCTTCTGCGGGTTCGGCGCACTTGTCTTGGGCGCATTCAACCTTGTATTTTTTCCGTTACACTTCTCTGAACCGAATAAGGTCGGCGTTCCGTTTGTGATTTCTTCGTCGGTGCAGTTCGCACTCATTGCACTTTTGATCTTGATTCGGCACATCCCGTTTGCAGCGCCGATCGCCTCGCCCGATCCTGAAAATCTCGGCGTGAAACTTGCCGTTTTGTTTACGGGACTGATTTTGTATTGTATCATGACCGTGCTTGCCGCATGGGTTTCGATGAAAAAATTTGAAAAAGTGGATCTATGATCTTGCTGGGGAACATGACACGGCAATTCCTCGTCCCCCCGCTTCATTCTGTACCGCTCTGCTTGATTTTCGCCCCCTTTTATGGTAAAATGACAGCGATAATAGGAAGTTGTCAGAGGTGCGTGATGAATTTTTGCGAGAGCTGCAATATTGCCTGCAACGACGAAAGATGTCCCAAATGCGGAAGCAAGAAACTCAGAGCCATAAACGAAGATGATTTTTGTTTCGTCGCAAAAGTGGATAGATTTTTCGGCGATAACCTAAAAGATTGGTTGAAAGAAGAAAACATTGAATGCGTGCTTATGCCGTACGGCGCAGGCGTCCGTGCAAGATTTGCTCTGCCGCTCGAAAGTTATTTGCTCTATGTCCGATATAAAAATTTAGAGTATGTACGGCAAATAATAAGCGATACGAATGCCTAAATTTCAATTTGGGAGAAATCATGTATTTTGAAGAGATCCCTTGTTACACCCAGTTCGGGGAAGTACAACAAATCGTTACGAAAACAATACTGTCCGTCTGTGATAACGCTGAATTTTTGGGCAGCGATATTTATGGGCTGAAAGATATTTACGATCTGTACGGCACAAAGTATGAAGATATCATTCCTGCCTTTCTGTATTGTCGGCACGGTGAAAGCGACGGAGGAATGTGGGGCAATCTTTTCCGTTTCCGATTGACTGAACCGCTCAAAAGACACATTCTCGACGAAAGCCTTACTTGCATGTTCGGGGGCGAGCCGCCTTTACTTGAAAATTTAGCTCTGTTTCAAGGTGAAAAATGTCTTTTCTTCTGTGTCTCGCACGAAGTCTTTTCGCTGTACCATATGGCAGAAGTTGACGACAGCCTCACAGAAATGGTGTTGTCTGCCGTAAACGATACCATCATGCGGATGTCGCTTTACGGACAGATGCAGAAAATCGCGTTAGGGTTGAAGAACAAGACAAAAGCTGAGCTGAAAAAAGACATCCGTATTCTTCTCGACCTGTGTTGGTATGTCGATGAATCGGTACACTACTTTTTCTATATGAAGCCGTCACAACCCTGTGACTTTTCAAAATTTCGGCAGATCGCAAAAAACTACCTGACCGAAGAAACCTATTCTGTCCTCATTCCCCTGAACGGGTTTGCCGACCCACAGCCCTTTCCCATACCCAAGACAGCAAACGATGCGATCGTTGGCAGAGAAAAATTTGCCTCGCAGTTTCTGCAAAGTGAGTATTACAAGCAAGTCGAGCGGGAACTGAGAATGTTGGAATACATAATGGAGCCAAAGTCCCGTTGAAGATCGACACTGTTTCGCAAAAGGAATAATATTGCGAGGATCATCATGAAAGACACTCAATACAAGATCTACGATGAAAATCTTCCGCATGACCGCTATGAGATAGCAGAAGTTTTGCAAAATTCAGACGGAACAATGATCGTTTTGGAAGGTCTTTCGCATATTGTGACCGTCAATTTCGGCTTTGTGGAAACGTTTTGCATTTGCGACGAAGGCAGAAGGATCGAGTCCTATCATCAAATTCCCGAGATCCAAGCTTATCGGAAGGCGGACTTCGAGGGAAATCCTCTCTATCTTGTAGAGGGTTCAGAGTTTATGAATTGGCTAATGAAAGAAAGTTGCGGCTTTGCGTTTGATGACCTGCATTTTGCGATCATCACAGAGAACAATTTTCTCGACATTGCCTCCCCCTTCCCGCCGAAAATTGAATCAAAGAAAAAATGAAAGGCTCAAAGCAATAGTTTGTAAAAATTCAAGGAGGATCTCATCGGACATGAAAAAAATCGCGCGTACCATCTTTGTTGCAATGATAGTTATGTCCGCAATGATCGCCTGTATTGGCTGTACAAAGAAAGGACCGTGGGATCATCCCAACGTTGATTGGTATTCGGAAGATCCCGTGATGAAATTGCACACAGACTATTCGGGGGAGCCTTCAATAGGATATATGGAAGTCAACGGACAACAAGTACAGGTATATCTTTGCTGGGGTCCGCCGACCTATACGTTCTCACTTTACGCTTATAATTCCGATGAAGGAATATCGGTTGGAACTGACGAGTTGTTGTTGCGCGGCAAAGTGAAGTACGATTCGGAAACAGCGACCTTACTTATCGATACGGATAATGTGTTCAAGTCTGCCTATTCGACCGTCGTGCTAAAGAGGCATATTACCGAGTAGTTTCAAAAATAATGTGTTTCTCGATCATTATTATGGAGACTCCATGAGAAAAATAAGATATTTTTATTTAATTACAATCTTGTTATGTATGATCGGCTGTTCTGTGTGGCTTACGGGCTGTCAAAATTATTATTGGGATCATGATTGCTGTTGGGTCTCGAACGAGCCGAAAGTCGAATTGTTTCAAGGATGCGGTAGCGGGCGAATGACGATAGACGATGAAGAATATGAGTTCTACACGGCGCAATCCAACAATGCGACTTATATTGAGTTTTACGAAAAAGATACGGATACGGAAAATGATTTGGGGAAATTGCTTTGGAAAGCCGACACCGAACTGAAAAACGGGAAACTGTATCTGACGATCACGATCGACACGATTTCCGACTATGAGGGACAGACGATCATCTTGGACCAATATCCCGCTGCAAACGATCAAAGTGACTTAAAAGTTAAAAACAGACAAACAAAACCCCCTCTCGGGGGCTCGGGGATGGGCATCGGGCGCGGCGTTAGCGCGGATCTTTGCCCGATGACAGATCTTACGATAGAAAATCAAGTTGCCGTTCCGCATTGATAAAATTCATACAAACGAGTAAGTAAATTTCAATTTAGCGATTATGGGTTGGTTTAATTATTACGGCTTGATTGCGGTTGCGATCATCATGATACCGAATATCATCAGCGCGGTAGTCGATAAAACCGCGTTTGAAAATCAATTTAATAATAAGATCATTCTTGTGTTGGAGCAAATCGGACGTTACGGCTGTATGGCGTTTATGATTTTTAATATTCCTTACACCTATTTTGATTTTTGGTTCGATCCTGCCCTCATTGTCTATCTTACGGTCAATGGAGCACTGCTTGCGCTGTATCTGTTGGGTTGGATCATCTATCGCAAGGAGCGCGGCAGGGCAAAAATGCTTTGGCTCTCCATCACGCCCACCGTTCTTTTTTTCTTCAGCGGCCTTATGGTACTGTCGGTCCCGCTCATGATTTGTTCGATAATTTTTGGGATAGGACATATTACGATCAGTTGTAAAAATATCGAAAGGTAATTTCAATCTCCTGGGTTTGAAACGGATAATTATACTTACAAAAATCAAAAAGGGCACGATTTGATCCTGTTTTTCAAAACGTTGGCCTAAACACCAATTTAGCGGGCGGGAAACGATCAGAATGACACCCCTTCCGCCCCTATAGGGCACCCACTCCTCAAGGGGTGGGCGAAGGAGAGCGCTACACCTGACGCTGCATAGCCGCCCGCCTTTCAAAGGAGACAAGTCTTGCCCTTCGGCGACGTCAAGGGGCAGAACGTATTCGGCTCAAAGAGACGATAACACTTCACCGATATCCGCGTTGACGCAAAGAGAGCGTTTTCCGATCTGGGCGGGGCAAAAGGCTTCGCCGTCGTTGATACAGACGTAAGTCGCGCGACTATTTTTGGCTGTCATGCTCCAAAACGGGTATTTGATGATCCCAGGCGTATTGTATCCCACGCCGAGTTCGAGGTAGACGGCCGCCCCATTGCATCCGTTCAAAAAATTCTCATAACGACGGCAGGCCGCGTGCCATCCTTCATCTTCGACAAAAGTGTCGTCGCTCCTCAAGTTCATCGTCATAGGCCTTCCGCAGACGGGACAGCGTGGAATGAGTTCTGTCGGAATGCGCATATCCCTTTGGTCTTCGACCATTCGACGGATAGCGTCCCCGTTGTCATACGTCTTATTGTGGCAAGGCACGGAACACTGAAACAGCCCATAGTCGCCCTGCGTGTAAAAGAGCCGTTTCTTATCAAAGCCTGCCTTTTGAAAACAGTGATCGACGTTGGTGGTGATGACAAAATAGTTCTTGTCCTTCACGAGGTCGAAAAGCTGTTGATAGACAGGCTTGGGCGGATCCATATAGCGGTTGACGAGGATATATCTCGACCAATACGCCCAATGCTCTTCAAGCGTATCATACGGATAAAATCCGCCCGCATACATATCGTGAAAGCCGTATTTCTCCCCAAAATCGGAGAAATTTTTTTCAAAACGTTCGCCCGAATAGGTAAATCCCGCCGCCGTAGAAAGCCCCGCCCCCGCTCCGATAACAATAGCGTCGGCCGAAGCAAGAGCCGCTTTCAAGCGTTCGATGTTCGACACAATATCTTTTTTGTCTTTAATTTTACTTGCTATCATATTCTCTCAATCTGTTATATCTATAATTTCGTCTTGGCATCTGCCGCAATCGGAACAGCCGTTGCAAATCAGGCGGTTGCCACAACACATACAGTTTCTGCGATAATGCGGTTTATATAGTTCGCCTTCGGGAATGGGAAAGCCTATTCTGTCGCAAAGTTTGAACGCGATCGGCTTGCCTTTATAGGAAAGTTCTTCCGAATAGGCGAGATAGGTTTGGCGTATTTTACTCTTGATAAACCGCGTAACGCCGTTTTTTACATAATAATTGCCCGTTTCGATGAAAGCGAACGTGACATCGTGTGCGGAGCACTCATCGTGTAGTTTCTTCACCCACTCATAGTGGCAAGGACGGGCGCCGTCGTAGTTTTCCCCGCCGCAGATCACCTGCTCGATCTGTCCCTCGTCGAGGTATTTGTCTATGGTGATCTCTCCGATCAGCGGCGCGGTCATGATCCCCTTGTGCTTGAAGGGCAGTTCGTGAAGGATGGGGATACGTTTGTCGGCGCGGCGTTGGTTTTCGCAAGTGACGTTGAAAAACACGTTCTCCCACCCGTCGCCCCAATCACGGGGTAAGCAGTTTTCCACTCTCTGCGGGCGTTTGGTAAGCAAAAAGAATTTCACGTCGGAACGTTCGCGCATGATGTCCCACGCTTCGTTTCTCCATTTGTCCGCGCCCTCCACGAAAAAGTCCGAGGACATACAGACGCGGATCATCTCTCCGCTCTGTACTTTGTATCTGCCGTTTCTGTCCTTTGACAGAGGATAGGAAAAGCCCGACGTTTTTGTGACGACGGAGCTGTCCGACCGCCCGTGGGTTTGGTCGAGAAAGTACATATAACAGTGTGCGCAACCCTCGCTGCACTTTTGACAGCCGTGCCACGGATTCCAGATATCGTGCATAATTCTACCTTCCTTTGCAAGAAGTTTTGCGTAAATTTTGCGGTATTGCTCCTTAAACACATTGAATATGACTTTGATTTTGTTCTCATTTGTATTTCCGCATCCGTCGTCAAATTATAGGGGCCATATCTCGGACATGCCCCCTCTCGTTTTGGTATATGTTATCCGATGGTAGCGTCGTCGGCCGTATAGCTTTGGAGCGAGTTCGCCTTGACCTGAATGCAAATGTATTTGATTTGGCTCGATTCTGCTGCAAAAAACCTGCGTTTTGCGGCGGGAGAGATGCGCAGCCAGTCACCGGCGGAAAGAGAAACGCGCGCTCCGTCGATTTCGGCAAGGCCCTCTCCCTCAAGGATGCCGTAAATCTCCTCATTCTGCCTGTGCGAATGGACAAAGGGGACGCTCGCGCCCGCGGGAAGCGTGTTGACGCTGATCTCCGCACCCGTGAGGGAGAGCACATCGTGCAGTTCGGTGCGTGCCCCCTCTTTAACACTGATTTTGCTGAAATTGTTTGCCATTTGAATTACCTCCGAAAAAATTTGTTATCTTGTCGATGACATCCATAGTATAACAAATAGAAAAGAGAAACACAAGAATGTTACATTTCTATTATCCGATAATAAATTCATTACATAGTTTCTATTCTGAACCATTGACAAGAACCTTCGTTTATGCTATAATTAAAGAAACTTAAAAAGGTAGGTGAAGATCATGTTGACGAAAGACGAACTGCCCGAATGCCCCGTTGCGACGACTGTACAACTCATCGGCAACAAGTGGAAACTGTTAATGATCCGAAATTTGGTCTACAATGGCAAACAGCGTTTCAGTGATTTTATCAAGACGATCCCATCAATCAGTAAAAAAGTTCTTACGGACAACCTGCGCGCGCTCGAAAAAGACGGAATTATCGAGCGAAAGGTCTTTGCAGAAGTTCCGCCGCGCGTCGAATACTCCCTTTCGGAACTCGGGCTGACGCTACGTCCCATTCTCGATGAGATGCGTGACTGGGGCATCGCCTATAAGTCAGAATTATAAGAAAAAACTCTCCTTTGAGATATCCTCAGGAGAGTTCTTTTTTTTTCGATCTCTGTTTGATCCATCTGAGAAGATACAGGCAGAGAAAGAACGCGATCGCACCGACGACGGCGATCGTCATGTCGAACATCGTGTCACTGACGGGGTTGCGCTGCTGCCAAACCATTGTCCCAACAGTCTCCCTGTCCGCCTCGGCGCCGCCGAGAGCCGCGATCACATACATGACAATGTCCGTCGTGACGCCGTACGCATCCTGCATGTCGCTGTGAAGGATCATGCCCATGACGTATTCGAAGAGTTCCCAGACCGCCGCAAAGGAGAGAACAATGAGGACAATGAGGAGAGCATCGAACAGGTTGGGCTCCTTCCCCTTAAAGCGCGGATACAGATAGTACAGCGTGGCCGCCGCCAAAACTCCGAACATGCAATGGACGAAGGAATCCCACCATCGGAACCTTCCGTAAAATCCCAACGATGTGCCCATATCCACGGAAAGCACCGAATGCAACGCCATGAGCGCGATGAGATAATACGGGAGCCCGAGCGAAAATCTCCTGTTGAGATAGACGATGACGAACTGCACGACGGCCATGAAAACTTGGTCAAAGTAGACGCTCCAGAATCGTGCGCCGCCCATCGAATAGAGCACGGTCGTTACGGCCGTAAAGACAGCCGATATGATCGCGGGAAGATATGCGATAAAGATCTCCGATCTCTTTGGTTGTTCTTTCAACGGATCATTCATGATTTCTCACCCTATTTGTTTAGAAACTAACCATTCCTAATCGTACTCTGACAATATCAAAACACTATGACAGAAATGTGAAAACTGTGTGATAAAAAATATCCACAGGTTCTTTTCTTCTGTGGATAACTTTTTTTGAATTTTTCGGCAATAAGTGCATTTTTTCCGTTGAACTGTGGATATTTACGGACATTTCAACATTTTTTGTGGATAACTTTTTCGATTTTTTGTATTTCTATAGTGCAATGTTAGACGTTTTCCTTTTTTGTCAACATTCTGTCCCACACCGAAAAACTGTCTCAAGGTTCATAAATATTGTGCGGCATCAAGCGCTTGATCATGGCAAGAACGTCCTCTTCCCTCTCGGCACAGCCGCCCTTGAGCCATACCATCACCGTCTCTTTGACCAACTTTGTAAGGATATTTACGGCGTACTCGACCTCCTGCCCGTCGCTATTATTGAGTTTCTTCGCGGCACGGTTCTCGAGAAAGAGTTTCTTGATGCGCGCCTCATAATAATTGGAGATGGAATTGATGTCGTTCGACAGAAAGGCGTTGTAGACGACTTCGGGAGAACGGCGGAAGGTCCTGAGGCTCCCGACGATGAATTCTTGCCACGACGTTACGCCCTCAACCTCATGCAGAAATTTATTCTCAAAGACGTGCAGCACAAGATCGTATTTATCTTGATAATACTTATAAAATGTCCCCTTGCAGATCCCGAGCTCCGCGATGATGTCCTTGACATGGATGTTGTCGATGGATTTCTCCTTCAACAGGTCCATCAGCGTGTTCTCCAAAAAGAATTCGATCTTCATATCCTACCCCTCATCTTTCGGTGATAAATATTGCGCTGTCGTCAAGCGTCACGCCGTCGGCGTGGAGCCTTCCCGCATCGTCGAACCGCAGGTAGCGGCAGGTCTCACAGGAGACAAAGGCATAGCCGTATTCGGTCTGGACGGGGAAGAACCGCGAGGCAGTACTCTCCTGCCCGAGGCGGATCCCCTCCCGCGCCACGGTGAAGTATCTGCCGTTCATGGAAAGATAGACGCTGCCGTCCCCGAAGGAATGATATGTGACGCGTACGGACTGGCCCGCATTGCGGTCTACGGTGAGCTGCGGGATCGTGCCATCGGCAAACAGGACATGGCCCGTGACGGAATCGTAAAATTTATATTCCCCCGCATCGAGCGGCGTCTGCATTGGCGCCGAGCAATATTCCTTCATGATATCCTCGAGCGTCCTTCCCCCAAGATCGACCTTTTGCGTCTGCTCCGTCGTCTTGAGCAAGGAGAATTTCTTGAGGATGGTCTCGTAGTCGTCCGTGCGGGCGTTGACCTTGTCCGATTCACGCTCCACGATGACAAGATAGATCCCCCATGCGGAATTGCCCCAAGTGTTGTTCAGTTTATACGTCCAGCTCGTCCAATGCCAACCGAGGCGGTTGAGCAGCTCGAGAACATAGGTCCACTGCTCGGGGTCGTTGTAATTGTTGAATTCCCCCATATAGATCGGTACGCCGAAGTTCATCTTCGTGATGCCCTCGATCTTCTCGTTCCAGCTTTGGCCGTGTTGGGTGAATTGCCCCCCGCTCGACATACTCGTATAGTGGTGGAAGGAGTACATGCAGTTCTCCCAGCCGTATCTCGACGGCATGGGAAGGTCTTTTCCGTCCCAACACGATTCAAAGATGACAATGTGGTCTTTGTCCTTTTCGCGGATGGCGTCATAGATCTTGTCAAAGACGGCAAAGTGGTTCTCCGTCGTGAGCCCCGCCTTTTCACCGGGTTCGTTGAGAATATCGTAGCCCGCGACGGCGGGTTCGTCCTTATAGTGCTCCGCGAGCGCCGACCAGAGATCTACAGTGAGGCCGATCATGCGTTGATCCGTATAGAATCCGACCTCCGTCACATTGTCCATCTCTTCGCCGCTGTGGTCCTGCCCGTTCTGCGAGCCGTACGCTCCGTGCATATCCAGGATCGTGTACATGCCGTAGGAAGCGGCGTTTTGGATGAACGCGTCGAGCATGGAGAAGTCATAGTCTCCCGCATTGTCGTAGCTTTCGACGGTATCGAAGTCAACCGTCATATAGGTGAAGGGCAGTCGGATGCAGTTCATCCCCATCGCCGCACAGTTTTCAAAGTCGATATCGCTCCACCAGTTTTCCTGATAGGCCTTCCAGAGATCTTGGGTCTTGGCAAGGCCGAAACGATCGTTAAAGACCTTCGAGATCGACCTGAAATCACGGACCTGAGGACTGTCCTCCGTCGCGTTGAGGTACCTGAAACCGTTCATCCAGTTTTCGGTGACGAACAGCCCGCCCGCATTGACGCCGCGAAGGATGACCGTTTCTCCCTTTTTGTTTTTGACGAGTTCCCCTTCTGCCCGCAAAAAATCTTCCTCTGCGATCGCCTCATAGAGAAGGTCTGATGGCTTGTCCCCGTTGCCATGGCCCTTGCCGTTGGGATCGAAAAGATCGCAGCCTGTAAGACAAAAAGCCATGACGAACATCAGCGCCACGGCAAAAACGGACCGAAATCTCCCCCAGATCGGAAATTTCATTCTAATTTTCCCCTTTACCGTTTCTATCATATCACATTTGCGTTCAAAAGAAATAAACTTTTTTACTAAAACGTCCATTTATTTACTTTAATATATAAGGTGTATTTTTTTTATTGAATACTCTTATTGACCATTGGCAATGTTTCAATTCTATTGTATGATAAATATATAACAAAAACAGTTCCAAATTAACATTCTGCGCGAAAAAAACGAACGTTTTTTCCGCCTTAAAGCATGTTTTTCTGCAAAAACATGTAAAAATGTTAAAATCAAACAATGAACTGTTGAGGAGGAATCAATGAAGGCAAAAACATTTCGGATCATCACCTTCTCCGTTGTGGGCTTCCTGCTCGCGATCATCCTTGCGGTCAACATCGCGGCTAGCGTCTTCGGGTCTGTGCTGATCGGAATTTTGAGCGGCAGCTCTGTGAGCAGTGCGACGCGTGAGGCGGGCGAAACGCTTGCCGAACAGATCGTGCGGGAAGGCACCGTCCTCGTCAAGAATGACGACAAGGCCCTTCCCCTCTCCCCCACATCGGAAACGAAGGTCAACGTATTCGGTTGGTCGTCCGTCAACTGGGTCTCTTCGGGCAGCGGTTCGGGCAGATCGACAAATAGCGGGACGGCAGACCTCACCGCTACATCGATCCCCTTCCTGAAGGCTCTTGAGATGGCGGGGATCGAATACAACACCGATCTTTCCGATTTCTATAAGACCCAAGGAACGAGGAACAGCTACGCATGGGATACCCTTCACGGCTACGATTATGAATCCTGCCGTCTCGTGGAGCCCCCCATAAGCGAGTACCCCTCTGATGTCCTTGCAAGTGCAGAGGACTTTTCCGAAGTCGCGATCGTTGTCCTGAGCCGCGTTTCGGGCGAAAGCACGGACGCCCCTCTCGTGCAGTACAAGGGTTCGGGCACATCCTCTACCCCCTCTGCCACCGATCTTACCTATCTCGACGCGTCCGACGAAGAGGTCGCACTTCTCTCCTATGTGGGCGAGACCTATAAGAAGGTCATCGTGCTCATCAATGCAACCAACCAGATGAATCTCAATTTCCTTCGTGACGTCGACGGCCTTGACGCCTGCCTCGTATCGGGCGGCACGGGCGACATCGGCGCAAAGGGCATCGTCAATGTTATGTATGGACAGGGCATGTATGAGAAGAGGAACGTCACCAAAGAGGACGGCACCGTTGTCGAGGCCGACGATCCCCTCTATGAGGTCGCTGTAAGCCCCTCAGGCAAGCTCACAGACACTTACGCATACGACTTCAGGACAAACTCCTCGTGGGCCAATACGGGCAATTTAGGCGTCGGATATTACGACGGCGCAACGGGCCTCTATCCCATCGGCGAGAAGAACGGTAACTTCCACGACGAGCCCACCTTCAAACAGGTCAGTTATCTCGACTATGTGGAGAACATCTATGTCGGATATAAATGGTATGAGACGGCGGACAAGATGGGATTCTGGGATTCCGACTTTGCCCAAACGACGTTCGGCATCGAGAACGGATATGACGACGTTGTCCAGTTCCCCTTCGGCTACGGCATGACGTACACGCAATTCAGCTGGGTCATGACCGAAACGCCCGACAGAGCGATCTCGCTCAGCAACGTCAACGACGAGATGACGATCAGCGTCCGCGTGAAGAACGAGGGCGAATTCCCCGCACAGGAAGTTGTGGAACTCTACTACACGCCCCCGTATACCGAAAACGGCATTGAGAAGTCGGAAGTTAACTTGCTTGCCTTTGCCAAGACGCCGACCGCTGTGGAGCCCGGGGAATCGCAGGTCCTCGACCTCACCTTCACTCCTGCGGACATGGGTTCGTATGACGCCTACGGCAAGAAGATCGAGGGCGGCGGCTGGATCCTTGAAAAGGGTGAATATCAGCTCTCCCTTCGCACGGATGCGCATACCGTAAAGGAGAACACGAACGCCACATTCACGATGGAAGTCGCGAATAACATCGAGAAATATGATGAAGAAAGCGCTTCCAACATCTTCACCGATCCCGATAAAGCCGACTATGGCGTCTTGATCGACGGCTCCAATACGGGCGCAAATATCAAATATCTCACCCGCAGCGACTTTGAAGGCACCTTCCCCACCGTTGCGAACAACACTGACAGGACCAGATCCACCAAGCATCGCGATATGGACCAAAAACTCAAGGATTCCAATCTGTACGACGCGGCGGATGCAACACAGTGGGCAAACGAACGCGCGGGGACGCCGATGCCCACGCTCGGCGCCAAAAACGGCTATATCATCTTCGATGATTCCGGGAAAGTAGCCAATGAGATCGGCATCGAGCTCGGTATGGACTACGACGACGCGAGATGGGACGATGTGCTCGACCAGCTCACCTATAGCGAACTTTCGAACCTCGCCCTGCACGGCTATGTACATGAGGAACCGCTGGCTTCTGTCGGCAAGGGAAAGACCTCTTCCTATGACGGACCTTCACAGATCAAGTCCTTCAATGCAGGCTACAAGACCGGCACGGGTTTCCCGAACCCCTCTATCCTCGCACAGACGTGGAATACCGAACTTGCAAAGAGTTTCGGCCTTGCCATCGCAATGGAATCCAATGAGGTAGAAACCGAAGGTTGGTACGCTCCCGGTGCAAACCTTCACCGTTCGGCATTCGGCGGCAGAAATTATGAGTACTATTCCGAAGATCCCGTTCTGACGGGCCTCATGTCGGCAAGCACCGTACAGGGCTCCATCAACGGCGGCGTGTACGTCTACGTCAAGCACATCATCGGCTACGATCAGGAGACAGCGCGCGATTCCCTCTATTGTTGGATGACAGAACAGGCCCTTCGCGAGACGTATATGCGCCCCTTCAAGATCATCCTCGACGAAGTCGCCAACGCCAAGATGACGCTCAAGGAGACAAAGGAAGAAGTCACGGTGAACGGCACGGCAGGGCTCATGACGTCCTACGGCAGGATCGGCTCCTGCTGGGCAGGCGGCAGCACGGCCCTTCTCACCCACCTTCTCCGCGAGGAATGGAATTATCACGGAGCAGTCCTCACCGACTACAGTGACCACCAGAACTTCATGAACGGCGACCAGATGGTCCGCGCAGGCGGCGACCTTTGGATGGACTTCTACACGAACAACGGCTCCTTCGGCAAGAATAACGTCAAGGACAGCACCCAGACCAATGCGGCGTTCGTCGCTCAGCTCCGCGAAGGCGCCCACCATGTGCTCTATACCATCTGCAATGCGGCTTATGTGAACTCGATCTACAACCAGACGTCCGACGATCCCGTTGTAAAGAAGGGCGGCGATGACTTCCCGCTCTGGACGATCATCGGCATCGTCGACGCCGTTGTCATCGCAGGTTGCGCAGTTTGGGTCGTGTTCGCCATTCTGAAGAAGGATAAGGCCGTCGCGGGAACGAACGAGCCCGCCGACGAGGCTGAACAGGACGCCGATGAGACGGAAACGCCTCAAGAGGCCCCCACGGATAACGATATATCCGAATAACAGATCGTAAAAATACCTGCGGCACCGCCGCAGGTATTTTTTTGCGCTTAAAATACCCCTTTGTGAGGGGGCAAAGGCTTCACCCCTCAGGGGGGGAGCTGTCGCGCTGCCCTTGCGCGACTGAGGAGGGGTGCTCCTAATAGGAATGCCCCTCATCCGTCACGGCTACGCCGTGCCACCTGTCTCATGCAGGTAGAGACCCGCATTCGGTCACCGTTCGCGCGAGACAATGCGCTCACTCCTGTCGCAACGTGCCAAAAGTTCACAGGACTTTTGGCAGAATACGTTGCTCCACCCCACAGGGTGAAGGCTCTTCCGCGTCATCCTGAGGGCGAAGCCCGAAGGATCCCGAAGAACGAAGTCCGTTTTTTCATCCTCGGGATCCATCGCTACGCTCTGAATGACGCATTGTCAGCGAGGACAACCCCCTCCCCTACCCCTCCCCCTTCAACGGGGGAGGGCAATAATGCGTCATTCAGAGGGAGCGCAGCGACCGAAGGAATCCCG
>CANREC010000008.1 GCA_947629535.1 uncultured Clostridia bacterium
ATAGCTTAGGTCTTGGAACTTTGAAAAGAGTATCTTCCGATATTCTTTTCAGGTCAATTACATTGTATCAGGAGATAGTATCATGAAAAAAACCTTGCACGGCATCCTTGTCGCCACCCTCGCCCTCGGGCTCACCCTCTCCGCCGCGGCCTGCGGCAGAACCATCGACACCGACCCCGACACCATCGTCGTCGGCGCAAGCGCCACGCCGCACGCCGAGATCCTCGAAGTCATCAAGGACGACCTCGCCGCCGCGGGATATACCCTCGAGATCAAGGTGTTCGACGACTACATCGCCCCCAATACCGCCCTCGAAGAGGGCAGCCTCGACGCCAATTACTTCCAACACACGCCCTATCTCAACACCTTCAACGCCGAGAACGGCACCCACCTTGCGGCCGTCGAAAAGATCCACTACGAACCCTTCGGCGTCTATGGAAAGGGGGTCACGCAGGAGCAGTTCGACACCGTCAAGACGGGCAGGACCATCCTTGTCCCCAATGACGGGAGCAACCTCACCCGCGCACTCTTTGTGCTCCGCGACGAGGGCTATATCGAGCTCCCTGCAGGCGTTTCACCCGAGACCAACCTGACCGAGCACGACGTCACCGACGCAAAGGGCAATCACATCAGCCCCGTGCAGGCCGAGAACGTGGCACAGATCTTAGAGGAATCGGACGACGGCACGATCGCCGTCATCAACGGCAACTATGCCCTGCAAGCGGGGCTCAAAGCCGAGGACGCGCTCGCCTTTGAGAATGCGGAAGGAGAGGCGGCACAGCTCTACGCCAACGTCATCGCCGTCAAGACGGGGAATGAGGATCATCCCAAGATCGCGGCGCTCTTAAAGGCGCTCAAATCGCAGAAGGTCATCGATTTCATCCGCGCGGAGTACGGCGGCGCAGTCGAGGCCGTGTTTACGGTGTAATGAAGGGGGTGCTCATTCTGAGGGCGTAGCCCGAAGGATCCCATTGAACCTACGGACTTCGTTCTTCGGGATGTTTCGCTACGCTCAACATGACGCGGAGGGCAACGGATTTCGTATAAGAGCAACCCCCTCCCCTACCCCTCCCCCTTCAACTACCCCTCCCCCTTCAACGGGGGAGGGCGATTTGGGACTTCAGAATGAGTGCGAGGGTGGGACAGGCTGAGCGGAGGCGAGGACGCGGGGCTCAAACGGTTGACGGAAAGCCCGCGGTGTGCTATAATCAAGAAAAAATTCTTGAGGGACAATATGAAGATCACTTTTACGCAAGACGGCGCTGTACCCGTCACCCCGGGCGGCGTCGGTCTGTTCTTTGAAGATCTGAACTATGCGCTCGACGGCGGGCTCTATGCCGAGATGCTCGAAAACAGAAACTTCGAAGCAAAGGATGTTCACGGCGAATGGGACCACTACATCGTCGAGGAGGACGGCGGCTACGGCTGGGCCCCCTCTCCCGAAAAGGCCAAGGTCGCCATGAAGATCAAGACGGACAGGGCGCTCTTTCCCGAAAATCCGCACTATATGCGCGTAGAGGCCATGGAGGACGGCGTCGGCGTCTCCAACAAGGCCTATGACGGCATCTATCTCACCAAGGGAGCCGTCTATAAGATCTCCTTTTACGCCCGTTCGTACGACTACAGCGGCGCCGTGCGCGTCGGCGTATTCGGGGCGGACGTCATGCTCATGGGCCGAAAGATCAAAATAAAGACGGACGGCAGATGGCACAAATACGCCTTTTCCGTCAAGGCGAAACAGGACGCCGAGCGGGCCTCCTTCCGTTTCCTCCTCGAAAAGGCGGGAACGCTGCACATCGACGCCTTCTCCATGATGCCCGCGAACGCCGTCCTCGGGGTGTTCCGCCGCGATCTCGTCGAGCTCATGAAGGCCATGAATCCCGGATTTCTCCGTTTCCCCGGAGGGTGCGTCGTCGAGGGCAACAACCTTGAAAACCGCTACTTATGGAAGAATTCCATCGGTCCTGTCGAGCGCAGAAAGCAGAACTGGAACCGTTGGGCGGTGCATGCGACGGGGCCCGAGACGGGATGGCGTTCGGCTTTCTCGCACTACGGCCAGACCCTCGGCATCGGGTATTACGAATACTTCCGTCTCTGCGAATATTTGGGCGCCAAGCCGCTGCCCGTGGTCTCAGTCGGCATTGCTTGCCAGTACATGTCGACCGAATTTGTCCCGCTCGGCGATCCCGAACTCGAGACATATATCCAAGAGGCGCTCGACGTCATCGAATTTGCCAACGGCGGGAAGGACACCGTCTGGGGAAAGGTACGCGCGGAGATGGGTCATCCCGAGCCCTTCCGCCTCGAGATGCTCGGCGTCGGCAACGAACAGTGGGAGGCTTCCCCCATCCAAAAGGACACGGGGAAACCCGCTCCCAACGAGTTCTATAAGCGGTTCGAACTCTTTGAAAAGCGCATTCACGAGGTCTATCCCGACATCAAGATCGTCGGCACCGTCGGGCCGACCGTCGATACCGATCCCCACCGCGACGCATGGCAGTGGACGCTTAAAAATTTGGAGAAAGATCCCGCCTTTGTCTACTGTTCGGATGAACACTTCTACGTTCCCCCGCAGTGGATGTACGATCACACGGACGTGTACGATACATATCCCCGCATCGGCAAGGTATATGCGGGCGAATATGCCGCCCATGTGCCCGGATCGGGTGCGGCGGGGTTCAACGCACCGCAGTCCAACTGTTGGGAAGGCGCTCTCGCCGAGGCGGCATTCATGACGGGCATGGAGAGAAATTCCGACGTCGTCATCATGAAGTCCTTTGCTCCCCTCTTCGCCCGTCTCGGCTACACCGAATGGTGCCCGAACATGATCTGGTTTGACGGAAAGACGGCTTACGGCTCGGCAAGCTACTATGTACAGCTGCTGTACAGCCAGTACACGGGCGACCGCGCCTTCAAAACGGTGACCGATCAGAAGGGCGTCTATGCCTCCGTGACAGAGCGGGACGGCACCTATTTTGTGAAGGTCGTCAACGCGAACGACAGCGAGACGGAGGCTGAGATCGGGGCGGACGTCGACTTCGGCTCCATGACGAGGATCATCCGTCTGTCGGGAGAGCTCGGGGAATACAACACGGTCGACGCGCCCAAGCTCATTTCACCCGAGGAAGTCGCTCCCACGGCGCCCGCCTCTCTGACCCTTCCCCCGCACAGTTTCAGCGTATTGATCTTTAAGAAATAATTTGCATCGCTGCCCAATCGCTTGGAACAAACCGCGCAACGGACGAAGCGGGTCTTGAATTAAAAATGAAGAATTAAAAATTGTGGTTGTACGCTCATTAGATGACTGAGGTGGGCAGCTCGGAGCCCCCCCCTTGACCAAGAGGTCGCGTTCGATCTGCATTCTTATACCAAAGGCACGCAAGGGGAGATCCCTTGCGTGCCTTTGGTCGAGGAGACGTGATTTGAACGCCACCTGAAAAACAATAAAACCACAAAAAACACGCTATATATAAGCTTTTTTCAAGGGTCTTTCTGTTTCACTGCCCAAATTCTTCCCGAAAAAAGCGTTCTCAGATGAAACAGCGGGCCCGCGTCACCCGCAACGCGGGTCCCGACGCGGGGCCCCCTGCTTTCCGCTTTCAATCCGAGAACGCTGTTTCCGAGCTTTCGAATTACACTTTTTTCAACTTTCAACGTCGCGCTCTGCAAGCTTGATCAGAATTCAAACTTCCCTTTCGGCGTTCCTCGGTTTTCCCGATGACTGCAAGGACGGCAATCATCGGAAAAACTGAGGGTTTTGAAAGTGTATTTTCAAGTTTCGGTCCTGCCAATTTCTTTCATGTAAAATTCCTTGACATTCGGTCTATTATTGCGTATAATAAACATAGAAAGTGTTTGGCTCGGTGTCAGCGGTATTCCCGCTCTCGTCCTTGTAGCCCCCACGCAAAGAGGCTTAATTGCTCGTGGCACTTTCTTTTTTTATGCTCATTTTTTCTTCTTGGGCTTTTTACGCCCTTTTCGATATTTTCCTTTGCCGCCCGTAGTGGGAACGTTTTCCCGCGGGAACACATCAAACATTTTTTTGATACGCTTTTTATCAAAGTCAACGGGATCGAACTCATCTGTCTCTGTACCGAGAGCCGAACGTTTCCCGACAAACACCTTCGGGTAAGCATATGACCTGTTCTGTCCGCGCTTTATCCCTTGCGCCTTATTCTTCTTTCGCTCCGCGGGACTGATGTTATCCATGAGAGGAACGGTACGAACCTTTCCCTTTTCTCCAAAATCAACCTCTTCAGAATGTGTAAAGGTCAAATATTCAATTTCATCACCATTTTTACGGCGATATGTAGCAGGATGACGTTCATGTGGATAGCTTTTTGTTTTTGCCCAACCCGTAGAACGTTTACGGTTCTTTTTCTTGCTCATAGCTGTCTCCAATGTCTGAATTTTTATTGATCCGCGATCGCGGAATCGATATCATGCTGAAAATGGGAATGCTGGGCCGCGCGTTCGGCCTCGGTGGCCATGACAGACGCGTACTCTTTGAGGTCGCCGATACCGACCTCATTCACGGCGCCGTGGGCCTCGAAGATCGCGCTCATACAGTCAGAGGCGTACCGCCGCGCATATACCTTCTTGCTCTGCCTGTACCATGTACAGTCGCAGATGTCTCCGTCCTTTGTGCCCCGCTCCACGCGCACCGTCACCTTTTGGCAGCCGTAGAAATTGTAGACCCGTTCCCTGTAGTTCGACAGTTTCGCCGCGAGCCCGTGCACGAGGTACATCATCAATGTGAAATCGCCTCTCACATGCCGATACTGAAGATAAAACCCGTCATGCTTACCGAGGATGAAATTCACGATGAGCTCTGCGAGCCAAAACGGCGCCCAGAAGGGGAGCACGGGAGACATCTCTCCCTTGTCCCTGAGCTCTACCGTATCACCGAGCTCGAGATAGTCCGAATTGAGCGCGCCCGTCCTCTGCAGGTCTCCGATGACGTGCACAAAGACACGGTTCGCCACGACACAGGCATGACGGGACATCTTCATACAGGTGTTGAAGAGGTCATTGAGCTGGTTGCAGTCCTTGGAACTTGCCTTCATCTCCCTTGTCGCAGGCGCATTCTTGCGCTCCTTGTCGATCTCGGAAATGACATAGACCCCGAATCCGTATGCATAGCGGTTGGGATTGTTCTCGAGCATGCGTTTCCCAAGACGGAGCATATCAAAATCGAGAATGTGCGCATAGCGGGAGCCCGCAAGCGAGCTGTCCTGTGCGAAAAAGTCCGTATCCCACAGGGGCAGGTTCCCGAGGTCCTCGGCCTGCTTGTCCGAACGGATAGAATAGTTGGCGATGAGATAGGAGCTCTGCACCGTATAGATGAAATATGCAAGGGCATGGTCCTCGACCGCCTGCCAAATATCCGTCATGCAAAGTCCGTTGTCGAAGGTAAAACCGTAGCGCTTGTAGTCATAGCCGAAAAGCCGCTCTCTCGTGGGGCACTTTTCAAAACGCTGCCGTTTCTTCGCGATAAAGCGCCGCACGCTCCACACGTCATAGCAGATGTGGAAGTATGCCGCACGTCTGAGCTCTGTCTCGAGCGAGATCCACGGAAAATACGGAAAATGCGTGTCTGTCTCCATGAGGATGTCGAGCGCGTCGTCGAGGATCTGAACTTCGAAGGAGAGAGCGGCGTCCGTCACCCACAGCGTCTTTCCGACGCCCGGGGGGCCGAATGCTGAAATGAACACCCCGCGGCTGTTCAAAAAACCGCGGTTGCGCCGTTCGTTGCGGCGAAGGACCTTCATCGCCCTGCGGCGCGAGAGATACCCGAGCAGGAGCACGGCGCCGACCGTCCACACCCACAGCGGCACGAACGCGAAGAACGGGTAAAGGTCCATGATGAGCTTGTACATCTGTCGGTACAGCGCCTCGAGATCGAAGGAAAACACAAAGTAAAAATAAAAGGCGAAGAACTCGAGAACGACCGTAAACCCGTTGAAGAAATAGATCCACATGATAAGCCATGTGACCCAGTATCTCTTGTATCCCGCTATAAAGACGAAAAAGCTCTTCAGCCATGCCTTCATCGGCCGATATGTAACGTCCGAAAGACGCTTGAATACCCGCAAGGGGCGGGATTCCTTGGCATAGTCGTTATTCTGTGTCGTCACATACCGCCCGACGAGCATGCGCAGGATGATCACGAGCCCGATGAAGGGAATGAGGGCGATGACAAAGACCTTTGCGCCCTGTCCCAAAAAAGACATATACCCGAGGAAGTTTCCCCTGTCCGCCCACTTCTGCCAATACAGACTGAAGGATGCCTTGAATGCCTCAAAATTCTCGGGCAGGAATACGGCGGGCGGGTCCTTCGGAAGGGCGTTCACCGTGGGCGTGAAGGAATACGGGACCTCGAGAAGCTCACAAAAGTAGTACGCGACGGAGAGGCCGAAGTCTCTTCCCGCCTCAAGAAGGCGATAGAAGGCGGCACGAAAGACAAAAACACCAAGGACGGCAAACCCGACCGTGACGGCAATGCAGATATAGTGGCGGTAATCGATACGGCGGAAGATGTTCATAAGTTCACCCCCGTATAGATACAGTAGCCGACCACGAACCCGACCGCCACGATCGCTATGATCCACAAAATTCGTTTCAGTCCCTTCATGCGCTACTCCTTGTCGTTCCGCCGTCGTTTCCTTACGGCATTCTTTATGCCCCTCACGGCCATGACGATGAGCTTGAAGGGCAGCGTCACGACCCACACGACAGCCTTGATGATATACGGCAGGATCGGCCACAGAACGACCAAAATGAGTATGAGCGCAAGGATCGCGAGCGTCCACTTGAGCCACGAAGGCCAACCGTCATTCGGGGAAAGATGCGTCGGAGTGGAAATGCCGTTGACGATGTCGATTGGATTCGACACGGCAGCGATCACATGCCACTCTTCATCCTTCAGAAAGGAAAGCTGAATGATGTCAAAGTCAAAAAAGACAGTCTCTTGGGCAAGATAGGCCTGCTCTTTCTCGTAATCATCCCACCGGTTATCCTTCCATTCCCCAAGCCAAACCTCTTCGCTGTAGTAGTCAGTCACGGCAAAGCGGAATAAGACGACATACTTCTCTTCATCGTCCTTCCCGTCCACCGTGAAGGCGTCATTGCATTCCTTGCGGAACTCTGTGACGTCGGCGGAATTGATGAGAAGAGTGTCCGAAAGCTGAGGATCTTCGAGTGCGAGCTCACCGCTCTTCGGCGTTAAAACTTGAATGGGAGCTACCGTATTACCTGCCTCTTCTGGGATATCGCTTTCGGAAGAGAAAAGGGCATTCCAGAATCCGTAATTACGCCATTTAGCCCAAAAGCTTTCATCACTAGGATCATGCACATCGCTCCAACTGAGCCATGATTGAAGATCGAGGCTTGCATCAAAGTCGTAATAGGAATAACCTTTTTGGACCTTGCCGCGCTCGTTCTCCATTTTACGCGACACATTGATGTCGTCCTCGAAGAGGTCGGCGGAGATCCTGCCGTTCTTGATGGGGAGATACCCCTTTTCGATCGTCTTATTGTAGCCCTTGATATACTCATAGAGACGGTTGGAGCTCACGCCGCCCGACGTCTCGATGTCATCGGCGTAGGGATCGTATTCACTGATGTCACACCAATCCTTGGTGTTGAATATGTAGTAGAGCGGACTGATGTCCCTTTGACACGCATATCCCTCATACACATTCCACATCGCGGTCACATAGTCCGTGAGATCGTGTCCCGGGGGGATAAGCCAATCAAACAGTGAACCAACACCGTCCGTCACCGTCCCGAAAATGCTATACGGATGATACCCCGCAGGTTTCAGCTCATAAGGCAAAGTCACGAAATACTTTTCGTCAGAGACTGTATCTGTTCTTTTTCCGATGTATTGCGAGATCCAATCGTAATATTCTCGATTGCTCGTCACAAGAAAGGGTTGGGTCAAATACTCATACCATTCCGCCTTGATGCGCTGCAGGGTCCCATAGGCGTCGAAAAGACGTTTCGGCACGGAGAAATACACCGTGTCGATCTGATTCTGAAACTCGGGCCCCTTGGACGACGTCTGTGTCCTGTAGAAGGTATGTTTGACGTCGAGCTGTACCGTCTCGAGCTTGCGGATCTTACAGTCGAGCGTGCTCTCCGCGTCTTGGTTGGGCCCATAGCCCGCGGCATAGCCCGTAAAGACAAAGGAACCGTAAGCGTCAAACTTTCCGTCCAGAGAATACTTGCCCGTCAGCGGGTAATCTTCCGCCGTGCTGTGGCCTTCCCGCACGAGCTCGATGCCCGAAATGTCATACCGCCTGCCGTTGCTGTTCACCCGCTCCGCGATCGTCTTTCCGTCCCATTGGCTCACATGGTCCTCGACCTTGAATTTGTAGAACAGCCGCTCCGTGTTCGGCGCCGTAGAGACGGAACAAAAATCGAGGGAAAACTTCTCATAGTCCATGGGCTTGCTTTCATCCGTGATCGGCGTGCTGTCATACTTCACCGCGATCTGAACGCAATTCCCGTAGTTGTCTGTATCGATGTACAGCCCGTTGGGGTTGTACACATACAGATACAGCCCGTAGTTATCCCTCAGATTTTCGTAGAAGGAATAGCAATACTCCACGACGTTGATGACGTACATCTCGGGCTCGGAGCTCGAATAATACGGGTAGTTCTGAATGTCAAAGCCCTCGATGCTCTGAAGATCCTCGAGGACGTCCGTCTCATCGAACTTGACGTCCTGCTCCGCCGCTCCCGCCTTCACGGGCGCAGGAGAGAGGACAAAGACCGATGTCAGAAACACCGCCGCAAGCGTAGCGAAAGGTCTGTATGTGCTCTTCATGGTCCTGCTCCTTATCTGATGAGATATACGGTGATACAGACGTCATGCGGCGGCATCGTGAAGGTGAATGTCCCTTCTCCGTCCCCGATGCTCTGCCCGTCGTCATCCGATCCGGGATCCATTATCATGATGTTCCCGATCGAAAGCGCATGGTCCGTAAGAGAGACGGCGAACGTCATCTTATCCCCTGCATGCGCTCCGCCCGTGACCGAATACTGTATCGACGAAACGGAGCCGCTGCCCTGCGTTTCAACAGAAATGCCGTATACGGGCCTTTCGTCCACGGCGGGAGCTTTATCTCCGCCGGCGGGCTCATCTTTGGTAAGAGCTCCCCCTTCGCCAAAGACGATATGATCCCCGTCGAGCTCTGCGGAGAGATCTGTCACGGAAAAATCGATCCCGTAAGTGATCTCCCCGTTATAGCTCGAGACCTCGAGACGATAGAGCGGTTTCCCCTCAAGCGCGGCAGCGTCCACCGTGACGTCCTGCCCGGGATACATCGCCCGAAGGACCGTCTCTATCGTCATGTCCGAAGGGAAGGAGAGCGTGAAGGACGATGTGTCCTTCTTTAAGCCGAACGCCTTGGAAAGGTCCGCCGTCTCCGCAGCGGCACGCCACTTCAAAGAACGGGCGCCCACGGTATACTCAAAGGTCTCTTCCTCGTTGGGCAGGACCTTCACGTTGTACTCCCGCGCCTCTTCGCCGAAATCAAAGGTGTACTTGACCCCGAACTTTGCATCGGGACCTTTGACAAAGTTCATCTCGTTGGAGCTCTGCAGGATCTTCTCGCCGTTGAATTCGAGATAAAACGTCTTAAATTCTTCGTTGAATCCGTTCGTGTACCGATAGATGAATCCTATCCCCACACCGAGTAGGGCAAGGACGATCACCAAGGCTATGATACGGATCACGATATTACTGCTCTTCCTGCTCATCTCTTTCTCCTTTGGTCCTCTTTATGAATTGAACAGAATATCTTCCTGATCCAGTTCCAAGCCTTGCACCATGTACGTCATCGCCTCGACCTGCGGATCCAGATAGAAACTATACTCCACACTCCCGCCCGACTGAAGTTCAAGCGTGAGCTTTACCTCAATAGAATTGACCGCAGAATCGAACTTCTGTAAAAAGTCGTTTAAGCCGCTCGCAGCCTGCATAGCTGAGGTGCCAAAAACGGGGCTTGTGTACTGACCGGCACCGCCCGCCATATTATATAAAAGGTTATACATCTGCAACGGGTTGTCTCTCTCGCTGCTTGCCGCTGAAAAAGATGTAATCTTGTAGCCGCTGCTAGCGCCATAGTTATAGTTATAGCTCAAGGTCTTTGCCGCAGGGAAATTCACGGTCGCAAGGAATGCCGAACTGTACTTAAGTTCTACCTTGATATTGACCAAAGAATTATCTTTGGTCCCTGTTCCCCAAGTGACGCTGTCCATGGGGAAATAAAAATAATTCAAAGTCCACGAACCGGAATTATTTGGAGTATATGTTTTCGTCGAGCCGTTCGGCAGATGAACGGGAACGCTCTTTCCGTTGTTCAAGGCGACATCTGCGAATGCCGAAGAATAATTGTTCTCGGGGAACAGCGACGTCGCGGCCTTCATTTTATACTCGCTTATGCCCTTCAGGTAGTCCACGGTGAGGTCCTTCGACACGGCAGTGTTGAAACTCGAAGTGCACTTGATGACGATCTGCTCGCCGAAGGCCTTCAGACAGGTCACAGTGATCTTATTCCCGCTCGGCGACGTCGTGACATAGTCCGAAACGCTCTTGCCCGACGCCCATGACGAAGAAGGATCCTTGAACGCCGCAGCGCTCCATGTCACCTTCTTTTGGTCTGCCGTGAGGTTGTCGCCGTTCACGGTCGCCGTCACGGTATAAGCCGTGGTGGCGATCGGAGAGATCCCGCGGTCCTGCCGCTCTTCGGGGCTCATCGCGGTAAGATCGTACTGCTCCGCCGCGAGCACGATGCGGTTGCCCGTCTCCGTGCCCGTCTCCGCGCCGTCCCCCGAGATCATCATCCCTTCGCCCGTTTCGGCCGCAGGGGCCTCGGCAACAGGGGCGTCATCCGCCCCCTTGCCTGCTCCGTATCCTGCCCCGAATCCGGCGAAAAAGAACACCACGGCGATCGCCACGGCACATAGCGCCAAAATTATTCTTTTCTTTTTTACTTCGTTCATGATGTTCTCCTTTCTCCTCATCAGAAGATAATTCCGCCTTCATGCGTACCGAAACCGATGCTCAAGTTCGAGAATGCCTCGTACCATGTCTGGATCTCATCGAAGTTGAGCTTTAAGCTCCCGAGCGACTTCTGCTGTGCGGAAGAGTTCGAGGACGCGCCCGTCACCGTCGCCGCAACGGTGTACTGTGCCTGCGAGGATGTATCCATCGTCTTGAGACCGTTGTATACCGTCGCCATGTTCGCCGCCGTGAAACTCGTGGGATATCCATCGAGGAAGATCTTATTGTGCGTTTCCTTGTCGAAGTAGTCGTTGATCGTCCCGCTGGGGCTCGCGCTCGTCACCGTCACGGTGTACTCGGGGAATCTCGTCGCATACGCCGACGTCACCGCCGTCGTCAGCTGAGAAGAACGCGTGAACTTGATGACCGCCGTCACCGTGTCGCCCTTGATCGTGTACGCGTCACTGTGGGAGAAGGATCCCACGACGGCAGCGTTCCTGTCCCCCGTGATATCCAACGTCTCCGTCACGGTGCCCGTCATGTTCTTGCTGTTGACAGTCACGCCCGTGAACTCGATCTTTTCCTTGTAGTCTACGGTGAGCTGTTTCGAGACGGCCTTATTGAAGGTAGATGTCGCCGTCACGACGATCTGTTCGCCGAAGGCCTTCAAGCACTGCACGGTGAGCGTGTTCTTGCTCGGCGTCGCCGTCACATACGTCGCGACGGACTTGCCCGACGCCCAGCTCGATGACGGGTTCTTGAATGCCGCCGCGCTCCAAGTGACGTTCTTTTGGTCTGCCGTGAGGCCGTCGCCGCTGACCGTTGCCGTGACGGTGTACGCCGTCTCCGCGATCGGGGAGATCCCGCGGTCCTGCCGCTCTTCGGGGCTCATCGCGGTAAGGTCGAACTGCTCCGTCGCGAGCACGATGCGGTTGCCCGTCTCTGCGCCTGTCTCCGCGCCCGGACCGACGACCGCCCCGCCGTCTACCCCCGCTCCTTGGACGGGCGTCTCATCTTTCGGGGCAGGAACTTTGAACCACCCCGCAAAAATACCCGCAAACAGGACCGCGACAAGCACGAAGGCCAACAGCGTCACGATCCACTTGATCTTGTCCGACATCATATGTCTGTTCAGATTGTTGTTACTCATTTTCTTCTTCTCCTTTCTTTGATCTTTACTTATTGACGATAACCGTCAGCTGTGCCGCATAGCCGAGAACTTCCACAAGCGATACCTTGTTATCCTCGTCGGCGGTAGGGGTGATCATGATCCTGCACGTCTCCGCCTTCTCGGGAATGCCCTTGCCGTCAAAATCGGCCGAAAGCGTCTCTGTCGCCGAGATGAACTTCTCGTCTTTGTCGTAAAAGAAGATCTGATACGTGATCTTCGCGTCCTTCTCGAGCGTGCATTTAAGCCCGTCTGCCTTGAGGCCCTTTCGCGTGTAGATCGACGTGTCCTTCTTCGAATCCACGTCGCCCGTCGCGGCGTCGATGATCCCGACGCTGTACGCCTCTCCGCCCAATTCCGCCGAGGCCGACCTGCTCACCTTGACGGCAAGCCCGATCACCGCCCCCACAAGCGCGAGGATCAAGAGGATCGTGAGAATGCACGTCACTTTGCTCTTCGTTGTCCTTTTTCCGAACTTTGTCATTTTTTATCTCCTTTGCGGTCTCTCCCGCCGTCTTGAATTTATTCCGCAGCGGTCTCCCGCTTACGTTCCGTGCAAGGCACGCTCCCCTTTGATCCCTCAGACACATTTATCCCAGATGAGCGATACGATCTTTTCCTTCAGTTTCGGCCTCAGCTCTGCGGGCGCCTCGTCAAACGCCCGTCGGATCGAGAGCACGGAAACATACTTCACGCCCTTGTCCTCTTCCGATACCTTGACCCTCAAAATGTCGATGAGCGATTCGATCACGATCTCGGGCGTCTCCGAACTGTTGAGCTTTTCCAAAAGCTCCCTGAAACACACATCCGCAAGATCCCCGGGTGAGAACCCGTCATCATGCAGTTCGTTCATGTCGATCCCGTAGAAACAGCCATAAGTCTGATATACGCGCCTGTGATACAGCGCCTTATACAGGACCTTAAAACAATCATAGTCATTCAGGATCGAACCATTGGAAAAACTCCCCTTCGTCGCGTACTTGAACACTTCGTGATACTTCCCCTTCGCAGGCTCCGCAAAACAGGAGAACCCGTCGGGGTACTTCTTCTTCCCCTCAAATTGAGGCAGCTGTTCAAGATTCTTCTTCGTCACTTTGACCCCGTTCAGAAGAAGATACCAGATCCGCTGCAGAAATACTTCGAAGTCCGTGAACAGCCTGTCCTCTCTCCGATGCGTCCGATCCTTGGAAAACATGTTCCTGTGTTTCGGCGTCGCGTCGATCCCCCTCTTCATCACCCACATACAGTGGAAATGAGGATGAAAATAACTGTCCGCGTCGTTCTGCGACACTTCGAGCGCTCTCACGCAGCCTTCGAATCCGTACATCCCCTTCAGATCCAAACCCTTGATCTTCTTCTTTCCCGACATGAAACCCACAAGACGCGAAAAACTCTTGTACATGAGGTCCAATGTCTGGTTGAGAATGAATCCGGGGACATTCGGTTGCGAAAAGACGACGTGATAGATCTCGTACTTCTCCGAAAATCTGTCGATCACGGGCGCATATTCGTGAAACCGCTGCAGGGAATCCATGCTCTGACAGTTGTAACAGAATCTGTCCTTGCATCTGTTCACTCCCTTCAGGATCTTCACGCCGTGCATACGGTAATAATCCGACGTCCACCCGTCCCGCATACAAAACTCGATGTTATGCGCACGGTTGCTATAGGTACACATCTTCCGATACTCGGGATCCATATGCACGCGCCACGATTCCTTCCGCTCCGTGAGCGGGTAAAGATAATCGAACTGCTCATCCGCCATCTGACGGTACCACTCCGCCATCCGCTCATTGTATCTGCACTTTTGAGAGATCTCGAGGAAATATTCTTGATCCAAATCGAATTTTTCCATAGAAATCTCCACTCCAAAATCTCAAGCTGTGGGACAACTTATTTCTATACTATCAAGACCCACCTTCAGGCGCGGCTTGCGCCGCGCCTGAAGGTGGCTACTCAGCTCACGAAATAAGTTCCAAAAGATCCACTGTGCTCGCCTGTATCAACTCCGCCGATTCAGGCTCGCCTCTGTTGAATCGCTCGTTCAACACCATCTTGATGTTGATGATGTCACCGAAATTGCAGTTCCTGCCGATCTCAAAACGAGTAGGATCCGTAATGAAGTACGTCGTGGCACCGCCGCCGACAAGCTCGCCGCTCCCGTCGCTCTTCAGCTCGGGAAGGACAAACACTTCCAGGATGACCAAGGGCTTACCGCTCTTCTTCGACTTTTCCACATACTGCCTTCTGAGAAACATTGCTTTCATTTTTCTTTTCTCCTTTGCCCGGAAATGAAATAACGGGACTTAAAATTTTTATAGATCCCCTCAGGGGACTGGGGCGGGCCTTGTGTGATGCGGCGCCCGCTATACCGCTTTTATGGAGGAAAAATATGAAAAAAAGTCAGATCTCCTTCCCGTGCTCCGTCAGCCAGTCCACGACTTGGTTCACCGAACGGGCACGGCACATATCGAACTTCGGACATATGCTGTCCGTAATGAAATACTTGCTCATCGTGTCCTCTCTCCCCGGCTCCGTTGACCACGGCTCCCAATAGGTGACGCCGTTGAAACGGAAGAGACGGGCGCCGTTCACAAAAACATAACGGTAGATCTTCAGATCGAGCTCGGAGATCGTCATGAAAGGACTTGTACCTTCAAAGACGCTCTCGAGCCACTTCTTCCGTTCTTCCTTGTTCTTCAGATCGAGCCTCTTCTCCCTGGGTGGAGCGGGAACCTCGACGACAGTTTCAATCGGAACGGCGGCCGCGGCCTGCGGCGACACTGAAGAAGGAACGGGCTCTGACGCCTCTGCCGAGGAAAGCATTGCCAAAAGGCCCTGCTTGCGCTCTTCCTTCTTGTCCTTCTTCTCCGCCACCGCTTCCTCGGCGGCCGCCTTCCTCACACGCTCCAGCTCCGACCGCCAAGTGATCGTCTTACCGAAATCCGAAGAACGATACGAAGTCAAAGGATACTTTTTAAGCCCCGCACGAAGCTCCTTGATCTCCACGACCGTTGCCTCGGGCGTGAACATCTTGCGTTCATAACCGGTGAACGGAAGAAGATTCACGAGCTGCGTGTAACTGTAATCCCGATAACCTTCTGAAAGACCGCCTTCACGATCCCCAAACACTTCTACGATCCTCATCAGATTGTACGTCGTACTCTTCTGAAAACCGAATACCTTGAACCCATAATCCCCCATATCCAAAAAGGTTTGGGACTTGATACAGGCAAAACGAATCAAATTCTTATTATTGATCTCCCGAAGAAGATACCCGATCTCCACAAAAGCCTTTGAAACCGATCGACCAAGCTCGAAGATCCGCTGCGTCTTTTCCGTAAGCTCGTCTACAAAGCCCGCTCGCTCTTCAGGCGTATAAAGAACACGCTCTCCCCGCGACAAATCAAAGTGGCTACAGACAGAACTGTCTGCCCTTAACTGAAATTCGGGTGCATCACCCCGCAATGACAACAACTCTTCCATAACACAATTCCCCTTTTTGTTATTTTTTCACATTTTTCCAATCGATTGGAAAATGAACATTTCGAACATTTATTTTGTTAGTTTCTTTCATTCCCCTCGCCGTGACGGGACTTTTCCGCCCCGCCACGGTTTTTAGGGGATCGTGCGCCCGGGCTTCGGTTCGGCCCACAGCCTACGCGCTCTCCCGCGCTTCGCTGTGCCCGGACAAATTAAAGTCATAAATCGATAAGAAGATAACGTGAAGGGAAATACCCGAACGCCGTGATCTTCAAATTGCCGAGAATCGTCTCGCACTCAGCATCGGATAAACTCTCGATATACCCATGTGAAAATTTGCAGACAAAATAATTCTTGAAAAACATAAAAGCGACTTTAGCATCATCCCTTATAATCATCGTGACGACCGAGTTATCATCATGTGCGCCGGAATCATCGGCATATATCAGACACTCGATCCCATTGATAACCAACTTATAAATGTTCGGACAAATACAACAAAGCGCCTTTGCGACAGCATCAACAGCACAGACATCCAAAATCGTAGGCTTGAACTCTGTAAGCTCAGCGCCTTCGTTTTGTACCGTCGCCAAAATACCCTTAATGAGCTTCCTTTCCATTGCAATCGATCTCCTCTATGTTCAGCGTCTCCGCTTCCGAAGCCGGTAAAATATCCTCAGCCGTCTGCGCCTTGGTCTCATCGTGAAGATCCCAACACCCCTTTTTCAATGCGATAAAACCGCCTATGATAAAAAGCGGAGTGCATATCGCCGCAAAAATACACCAAAAAGCTCCGATCCCCGCCAACATCCATATCCACCAATACATACACGATTCCTCCTTCAAAGGAAAGTTAATCACTGTGAATGCGGGCTTTGCAACCGTTAATGTATCCGGCATAATAAATCGATTGATCGCGATTAAACAAACCAATTTCACGCATATAGTCCCTTTCCATTATCGCAGAGTCAAGATTGAGCTTTGGATTTCGGCTATTGTAGCCCAGCAACCATTGACGCGAATAAAATCGCTTCCCTTCAGATGCGTGGCTATCCATGCTACGTTTCTTGTGAAAAGCTGCTCGAGACTTGATTGAATGTTTCTTTGCCATTTTGAATCTACCTCCTTGTATTTTTCTCTAAGAGAAAAATCTAATACAATTAGATTTCAAAATGCATTATAATCTATTTGTTTTAGATTGTCAAGACTTTTTTCTAAGTTTTTTAGATAATAAAAACAAAATGAGGAGAAAAATGAAAGAAAGACTGCGAAATTTAAGAATTGAAAGCGGAATGACGCAAAAACAATTAGCGCAAACAATCAATAGCACCAATAAAAACATTTGGGCATACGAAAACGGGTTGGCAACGCCGCCGATCGATGTGCTCAAATCATATGCCGACACGTTCAACGTCTCCGTTGACTATCTCCTCGGGCGAACAGATGATCTCGGCGCCACGATCCCAACGGCGCAGGATCTGTCACGGGACGAGCGGGAAGTCCTCGAACTTTATGCCGCTCTTTCCCCTACCCGCAAAGAAGATCTCATGATCTTTCTCCGCGCTCTGAGCGGCAACCCGGCGGATTCCGCCTCAAAAAAGAAAGCATAGACATCAACAAAACCGACAAAGGAGAATCTCAATGTCGAATATCAAACTTTTTCAGGAACAGAAGATCCGCACGGCATGGAATGCCGACGAGGAAGAGTGGTACTTCTCTGTCGTCGACGTCGTGGCAGTTCTCACGGACAGCATAGATCATCAAACCGCACGAAAATATTGGAATAAACTCAAACAACGGCTTGGGAATGAAGGAAGTGAGTTGGTGACAAATTGTCACCAACTGAAAATGCCATCGCCGCGCGACGGGAAAAACTACCTCACCGACGTTCTCCCGACGAAGGGCATTCTCCGCCTCATCCAATCTATCCCCTCTCCGAAGGCAGAGCCCTTTAAGGTGTGGCTTGCGCAAGTGGGGAGCGAACGGATGGATGAGATCGCCGATCCCGAGAAGGCGATCATCCGCGGTGCAGATTATTATCGCGCAAAAGGTTACTCCGACGGGTGGATCAATCAGAGGCTCCGCACGATCGAGATACGAAAAAAGCTCACCGACGAATGGCGGGCGAGCGGTGTACAGGAAGGGAAAGAGTATGCTATCCTCACCAACGATCTCATGCGTGCGTGGAGCGGGCTCTCCGTACAAGAATACAAGGAACACAAAGGGCTCACAAAAGAAAACCTTCGCGACAACATGACGGACATCGAGCTCATTCTCACGTCGCTTGCAGAGATCACGACAACACGGCTCTCGCAGCGGGAACATCCGCAGGGCCTCGAAGAGAGCCAGCACGTTGCAAAGCGCGGCGGGGCCGTCGCACGCAGGGCGCGAGAGGATTTTGAGGAGACGACGGGCGAGAGCGCGATCTCCGCTTTGAATGCAGAAGATAAAGCGCTCCTCGAGACTACGAAACCGGATACGAAACCGGAATGACCAAAAAAACCGTTCTGAAATGCGGATCGGAGAAAGTAGTCATTTTTTGTCGTGCAAAAAATGACTAAGTTTTTGTTTGTTTTTTAATATATAATTCTCCCAAGGGAAATTTCCCCAAAGGAGAAAACAAAAAATGAATACCAACCTCATGCGTGAGAAGCTACGCTCAATGATCGAACTCGCCGCCGAGCTCATGTCGATGCTCCCCGACGAGCCGACACGACCACACCTCGTCTTGGTAAAAGGCGGCGAAGAAGATCTCACATTCACGACAAAGCCCTCCCGCACGCGGGAGGGCTTCCCTATTATATGGGACTCAAAACAATCCAAGAAAAACGATCAAACAGGCAGTGAAACAAAGACCCGAGAAGAGGCTCCATTCTATTCGCAGGAGGAGATAAAAAGGATGCCGCTACTCAAAGACGGGCATTTCCGCAAAACACCCGACGGTTATTGGCAGGTGAGATACCGAAGGGGCGGATATGATATTCAATTCACCTCAAAGTACAAAAAAGTGGTCGTCGAACGCTTTCGTGAATGGGTCGAAAGCGTAAACAACGACCAAGATCAAAAGAAATTGCCTCAAAACAAGGCAATTACATTCGGAGAATTTGCAGATTTCTACTTCAAAAACGTAAAAGCAGTGAATGTAAAACCGGTCACTTACGAAATGCAGATGCGCTGTATGAAGAAACACATCTTGCCCGCGCTCGGCGAACTCCAGATCCGCACGATCGCGCCGATGAGATGCCAGATCTTCCTCAATTCTCTTCTCGAAAAGGGTTTCGGAAGGACAGCGGAAGAGGCAAAAGTCCTTTTGAAAGAGATCTTCCGCGCAGCCGTCGGCGAAAAACTCATCACCGATAACCCGATGGACTTCGTGAAGATCCCCAAGCACCACAACGTTCACGGAAAAGCGCTCTCCAAGGAAGAAATAGCCCAATTCATAGCGATCTGCAAAAATTCTTTCTACCGTAAGCAATTCATGCTCTTCCTCTACACGGGGATCCGCCGCGGAGAACTTCAAAGCGTACGTTTTGAAAACGGTTTCGTGATCGTTGCCAACGGAAAGACCCGAAAGAGCGACCGACAACTCTACCGAAAGATCCCGATCGCACCCAATCTCAAACAGTACTTGCCGATCTCGCAGGAAGAACTTATGAAATGCGGAAAAGTCATCACCGGCGTTTTCAAAAAAATCTTCCCCTCTCACCAACTCTATGACCTTCGGCATACATTTACGACAAGATGTCTTGAGAGCGGGATCTCTAAAGAAGTGGTCGATGTTTGGACAGGACACGTCAACCGATCTGACATGACGACCGCCGTTTACATGCATTTTTCCGATGAATTCATGCTGAAAGAGATAGAAAAACTCGATTATTGACCCATTTTCCTACCCATTTTCCTACCCAAAATAATATTTTTTATTTAATTTTGGCAAAAAAAGACGCCTCATCTTGTGATTGATTTTACCAAACAAACACAAGATATGGCGTTTTGGTCGAGGAGACGTGATTTGAACACGCGACCTCTTGGTCCCGAACCAAGCGCGCTACCAAACTGCGCTACTCCTCGCCGACCTCTGTCATTATAGCAAATGCAGACGGCAAAATCAAGCTTTTTCGGTATCCTTTTTGTCCCCAAGACGATGAATTTTCGGGAAAGTATTGACTTTCTCGCTCCTGAACTCTATAATATTTATGTTAAAATCAAGGAGGATCGCCATGAAACCCATTTACTATCCCGAGCCTTTCCGCATCAAGAGCGTAGAGCCCTTAAAGATCCTGACGCGTGAAGAGCGCGAGGAAAAGATCGCCGCGGCGCATTACAACGTGTTCTCGCTTGCGGCAACCGACGTATATATCGACCTTTTGACCGACAGCGGCACGGGAGCCATGTCCTCCGCGCAGTGGGCGGGCGTCATGGTCGGCGATGAATCGTACGCGGGCGCGGAGAGCTATTACCGTCTGCAGGAATCGGCCAAAGAGGTCTTTTCCATGCCCTATATCCAACTCGTCCATCAGGGCAGAGCGGCCGAAAAAGTTCTTCTTCCCATTCTGCTCGAGGGCAAAAAATATGCCATTGCGAACATGCATTTCGACACCACCCGCGCCCATGTGGAACTTGCGGGGGCCCGCGCCATCGACTGCGTCGTGCCCGAGGCGCTCGACACGGCCGCCTACTTTGATTTCAAGGGCAACATGGACTGCGAAAAGCTTGAATCGCTCATCCATGAGCTCGGCGCGGAGAACGTCGGCGTCATCATCATGACGATCACAAACAACTCCGCAGGCGGCCAGCCCGTCTCCGTTGAAAACATCGAAAAAACGGCGAAAATCGCACATAAGTATCAAATTCCGTTCATGATCGACGCTGCCCGCTGTGCCGAAAATGCCTACTTCATCAAACAGCGCGAGGCGGCCTATCGGAACAGCTCCATACAGGAGATCATCCATGCATGTTTCAAGGATGCAGACTGTTTCACCATGAGCGCCAAGAAGGACGCGATCGTCAACATGGGCGGTCTCATCGGGTGCAGGGACAATAAACTCTTTGAAGCGGTCAAACAACGCACGATCTCCTTCGAGGGATTCATCACCTACGGCGGCATGTCGGGAAGGGACATCGAGGCGCTCGCCATCGGGCTCAAAGAGGGCATCGACGAGAACTATCTTCGCTACCGCATCGGGCAGATGGAATATCTTGCCGCTCGGCTCGACGAGGCGGGCATCCCCTACCAGAGCCCCGTCGGCGGACATGCCGTCTTTGTGGACGCCAAGAAAGTACTGCCCAACATCCCCTACTATCAATTCCCCGCACAGGCGCTCGCCGTGGAACTCTATCTCGAGGCAGGCATCCGCGCATGTGACATCGGGTCCTTCCTGCTCGGCAACGATCCCGACACGGGCAAGCAGCTCGAGGCGGACTTTGAGTTCACCCGTCTCGCCATTCCCCGCCGTGTCTACACGCAGTCGCACCTCGACGTCATCGCCGACGCGCTCATCAACATCAAGGAACGCGCCGCCTCGATCAAGGGGTATGAGATCGTGGAGGAACCGCCCATTCTGCGCCACTTCACGGCAAAGCTCAGACCCGTGAAATAACTTTGGCATATTGCAGCGCCCCGTGCAGAGATGCGCGGGGCTTTTTCTTACGAAAACACGATAGCTATGCCGTTCCCGCTTTCACGAAGTGTCTGAAGGGTTTGGGGCCCCTTCGGCCCTGCGGGCCACTTCCCCTGAAAGGGGCAGCGAGGATAAGGTGACCCTTCGACAGGCTCAGGGTGACGATTTGATCGGCGCCCTTTTCACTGCGCTCAGCATTCATATCAAAAATATTATTACACGTGTTATATAACATATGTTATTATAATGAATGCTGACCTGTGCACTCGCTCGGACCCCTCTATAAATGACCTTGCCGACAAAACCCGATAGACGTACACCGTCTATGTTCTGTCGAGCGCGGTCTCGTCGCCGCAAGCTACGCTTTTTCGTCTTTGTCTGCGCCAAAGACTTTTTTCGCTCCGCTGCGGCTCCTCTTCCCAAAAAATCTTGCTGCGCGATCTTTTTTGGGATCCCTGTTATAAATGACCTTGCCGACAAAACTCGCTTCTATCTCTCATCAATATTACGACGCCGCCCCACAATGTGGGGCGGCGTCGTAATACGAGCGGACCTATAAGCCGGGTTCTGTCGAGCGCGGTCATTTATCTACTCCCGCCGTCACCGACGGGCTCAAGCGTTATTCACGGACTTTCTCGGGCGGGCAACCCTATATGAAAAAGTCCCAAACTTGCATCGGACGGGGTTTACATGGCACGGGGCGTTACCGTCCCGTCGGTGAGCTCTTACCTCGCCTTTCCATCCTTACTTGCCTTCGCACGAGTGCGGAGACAGGCGGTCTATTTCTGTTGCACTTTCCTTGGGGTCGCCCCCACCTGACGTTATCAGGCGTCCTGCCCTGCGATGCCCGGACTTTCCTCATCGTGCGCATACGTCACGCCGCGACCGCGCAGTCCGCTCGTATCGTCTCTATTATAGCACAGCGTGCGGAAAAACACAACTTACTTTTTTCGTCAAACTACTTGAAAATATTTTCTTTTATGGTAAAATAAAGAGGAAGTTTCATTTTAGGGGGAGTTTCATGAAAAAAACAAAGATCATCTGCACGCTTGGGCCAGCGTCCGAGACCAAAGAGGTCATCTCTGCGATGGCCGACGCCGGGATGAATGTCGCACGCATCAACTTTTCGCACGGTACGCACGAGGATCATGCCAAAAAGATCGAGATCATCAAGGAGATCCGCGAAGAGAAAAACATTCCTCTCCCTATCCTTCTCGATACCAAGGGACCCGAATTCCGCATCCGCGCCTTCAAGAACGGCAAGATCTTCTTAAAAGAGGGCGACACGTTCACCTTTACGGCCGACGAGATCGAGGGCGACGAGACGCGCGTCTCCGTTTCCTATAAAAATATCTGCAACGAGATGGACCCGGGCGACAAAATTTTGCTCAACAACGGGCTCATGGTGTTCGAGGTCGAAAAAGTTCAGGCACCCGACGTCGTCTGCAAGGTCGTCATCGGCGGGGAACTCTCGAGCCGCAAGTCCATGTTCTTCCCCGAAAAACAGCTCGACCTCGTCTATCTCTCCGAACAGGACAAGGCCGACCTTCTCTTCGGCATCAGGCACGGGGTCGACTTCGTGGCATGCTCCTTCGTTTCCAAGGCACAGGACATCCTCGACGTGAGGAATTTCCTCGCTGAGAACGGTTCGACGGACATCGACCTCATCGCAAAGATCGAAAACCGCGCGGGCGTCAACAATCTCGAGGAGATCCTGAAGGTCTCCGACGGCATCATGATCGGCCGCGGCGACATGGGCGTGGAGATCCCCTATGAGGAACTTCCCGACATTCAGAAATATATCATCACGGCCTGCCGCATCGCGGGCAAACGCTGCATCACGGCGACGGAAATGCTCGAGAGCATGATCCACAATCCCCGTCCGACGCGGGCGGAGATCTCCGACGTCGCAAACGCCGTCTATGACGGTTCCTCAGCCATCATGCTGTCGGGCGAAACCGCCGCGGGCGAATATCCCGTGCAGGCCGTCTCTGCCATGGCAAAGATCGCGATGCAGGCGGAGACAAAGGTGGACTACATCCAGCGCGTCGACGACGACAAGTATCTCATCAAGAATCTTTCGGACGCGCTCTCGCACTCGGCTTGCCTGCTCGCCCATGACGTTCGCGCCAAGGCGATCGTCGTCTGCACAAGGACGGGCGGCACGGCGAAGATGGTCTCCCGTTTCCGCCCCATGATCGACATCATCGGCATGACGACGGATGAAAAGAGCTATCGCAAGCTTGCGCTCTCGTGGGGCGTTCTGCCCGTTCTGTCGGAAGAATACAACTCCGTGGACGTTTTGTTCCACTTTGCAAAGCGGGCGGCGCTCGACAGCGGGCTCGTGAAGAAGGGCGACGTCATCGTCATCACGGGCGGCACCCCCAACGGTAAGAGCGGGAATTCCTCCCTCATCAACCTCGAAACTGTGTAAAAAACGCAACATATGTGCAAAAAAAGGCCCTCGTGAGAGGGCCTTTTGTTCATTCAGAGTGTCAGCGAAGGATCTCATTGGATCTGCGGACTTCGTTCTTCGGGATCCTTCGCATTCGCTCAGGATGACGCGAGGAGACAGGAGGACGCGAGGGGAGCGGCCGCTTCGATAAAGCGTCATTCAGAGGGAGCGTAGCGACCGAAGAATCCCGACAGTCGATGTCGGACTTCGTTCTTCGGGATCCTTCGCATTCGCTCAGGATGACGCGGGGGAGACGGGATGACGCGGGGGAGACGGGATGACGCGGGGAGACGGGATGACGCGGGGAGACGGGATGACGCGGGGAATTTGGTACTTATGCGTCAGTTTTCGCTTGAAAGGGCGTGTTTCATGACCTCGGCGGCCTCGGTGCGGGAGGCGGCGCCGAGCTTTTCATAGATGGCCGAAATATAGTTCCTCGCCGTGCCGTCCGTCAGTTTCAGAGCCGACGCGATCTGCTTGTTCGTGAACCCCTCATAGATCATGAGCGCGATCTCCACTTCCCGATCGGACAGGTTGAATTTCCGCTTGAGGCGGATCTCCCTGTCGTTTGTGACCATCTTTGCGGCGTCGGCGATGCGGCGTGCGATCTTGGCGGGGAGAATGGTGTCCCCCGCGTAGGCGTTCTTGATGGCGTCGATGAGCATGGCGGCGGAAGTGTCCTTGAGAAGGTACCCGCTTGCGCCGTTGTTGATGGCGCCGAGGATATATTCGCTGTCGTCAAAGGTCGTGAGGACGATGACTTTGATCTCGGGGTAATTCTGCTTGATCTCCTTTGTCGCGATCACGCCGTTCATCCCCGGCATGCGGATGTCCATCAGAATGACGTCGGGGCGTTTTTCCCCCGCGAGGGCGACGGCCTCGAGGCCGTTTGACGCAACGCCGACCACTTCGAGCTCTTCGCTCGAGGAAAGCACGCTCTTGATCCCATCTGCGAGGATGGCTTGATCGTCCGCAAGTAATACCTTGATCTTCATGATTGGTCTCCCGATTTCTTCCCGTCGATGGGAATGGTGATGTGTATTTCAAACCCCTCGTCCCGTTCGGTGACGAAGGAGATCTCTCCGCCGAGGGCCTCGGTCCTTGTCCGCATGCCCGAAAGGCCGAATCCTTCCGTGAACTCGCTCTGCGCCATGCCTGCGCCGTTGTCGGAGAGGAGAAAGTGCAGTTTTCCCCCTTCCTGTTTGAGCTCGAACAGAAACGCCGTCGCTCCGCCGTGCCGAAGGCCGTTGGAGATGCCCTCTTTGAGGGAATTGCAGAGGAATCTGCGCTTTGCCTCATCGCATTCGACGTCGTCCACATTACAGCGGACGACGATCTCCGTCCCCTCCATCGATTCGCGGGCAATGGAGAGCAGGCTCTCCCGCACGGTCAGGTGCTCCGTCGCGCCCGAGAGGAGATGCACGCTCTCGCGGAGCTCCTCGAGCGCATGTCTTGCCTGCAGATTGGCGGCCGCGATCTTGAACTTTGCGTCCTCGGGGTCCTTGTCGATGACGAGCTTGGCCGCCTCCGTCTGCATGATGACCGTCGTGATGGAGTGGCCCGCCGTGTCGTGGATGTCCTTTGCGATGCGCTGTCGCTCTTCCAGTACGGCGAGGGCTCTGTGCTCCTCGTTGAGGCGTTTGAGCTCGCGGTTGCTCTCGGACAGCTCCGCCATCGTCGCGTCGAGCTCACGGTTCTTTCTCCAGATCTGAATGATGAAATTGACGACGAGGAAGTGTAAAACGAGAAGGATGAGGTCGTTGAAGGCGTCCGAGACGGTGGAGAAGAAATTCCCTATCTCGCCGCCTCGGAAGTAGCCCGAAACGACGAGGGTGATGAGAAAGACGCCGATGCTCGACGCTCCCATCGCGATATTCCCCGAAAGGGACTCCTGCCAGATGTAAAATTCGGACAGAATGACGATATAAAACGTAGAGATGAAACTGCCGTCCGTAAAGATCGTGATGATGAGCAGAAGGAAGATGTCAACGGCATAAAAGGGGATCTTATAGGCCGATCTCTTCACCGCCCACATCTTGACGGCATTCTCGCCGACGAGGAGCAGGACGGCGGGCAAAACGATGTACCATGCGGGCCACGCGAGGCCCGCGGGAGAATCGTCCCCCCAGCAGCGGACGGTGACGATGACGCCGACGAGGATGAGGACGGAGAGGAGCAGCCACTTGGAGACGCGCACCAGAAATCCGCGGCGTGTGAGGATATCCGTCAGTTTTTCTCTTGCCATGCCGTCCTCCCATTCGGACCCCATCGGTCCTTTTCTGTTTTTATTGTATCATATTTCCTTGGAGATTGCAAAAAGTTTCTGCGTTTTTTTGGATTTTTTTGCACCTTTATCAAAACATAATATCCATTTTTGCGAAATCTCGGTCGTTTACCCTTGACATTCTCAGACGAGTATGATAAAATCATACATGCTGTACAATTCCATACGGGAGAAATTTATGCCTCACTACTTTAACGAAACGGTTGCATCCATCTGCGAGAGCATCCGTTTCGATTCTTCGATTGCGCGACATTCGGCAAAAATGCCCTTCGGAAAAGGAGCCTATGATTGTCTCAACCACTTTCTTGCGCTTGCGGAAAAGCTCGGTTTCGAGACACACAATTATGACGGCTACGTCGGCGAGGTCGTCTTTGGTCATGGCGATCCCTTTGCGATCCTTTGTCATCTCGACGTCGTCCCCGCGGGCGACGGTTGGACGAAACCGCCCTTCGGCGGCGTCGTCGAGGACGGCAAGATCTGGGGGCGAGGCGCCATGGACGATAAGGGCCCCGCGATCTGCGTTCTCTACGCCATGAAGGCGCTCAAGGATCGCGGTTTTATCCCTAATAGGACGGTAAAGCTCATCGTCGGCTGCAATGAAGAGAGCGGCTGGGGATGTATCGAATACTACAAGCGGAATCAGCCCCTTCCCAAGGATGGTTTTTCGCCCGATGCGGATTTTCCCGTGATCTATGCGGAAAAAGGCATCCTGCACGTCCGTCTCCACTATCCCGTGCAGACGGCGCCCTTCTTCTTTTTGGAAGGCGGGACGAGCGCGAACATGGTCTGCGACATCTGCGAGGCCACGCCGAGATCGGTCAGCGTCAAGCGCGCCAAGGCCTGCAATTTGGAGATCAGGGGGAAGAAACTCCTCTCCCACGGCGTCAGTGCGCACGGTTCCACCCCCGAAATGGGTCAGAACGCCATTCTCCCCATGCTCGAATACTTTGCCGTCAGGAATGAGACCGCCGCAAAGATCGTCGCCGATCTCTTCGAGGATCTGCACGGGCTCAGGGAGCTCTCGGATGAGACGGGAGCGCTGACGCTCTCGCCCAACCTCATCAAGTATCGCAAGGGCGAGATCCAGATCGTCTGCGATATCCGCTATCCCGCGACCTTCTCCGTCGAAACGATCTACGGCAAACTCAACGAGTTCGGCGTGAAGTACGAGACCATCCATCATCAGGAGCCCCTCTTCCACGAGAAGGACAGCCCGCTCATCCAAAAGCTCCTCTCCGTCTATGAGGAGTGCACGGGAAAGACGGCCGAGCCCATCGCGATCGGCGGCGGAACGTATGCGAGAGCCCTCAAAAACGGCGTCGCATTCGGGCCCGAGATGGAGGGCGACGAACCCGTCATCCACCGTCCCGATGAATACATCACGTTGGAGCGCGTGGAACTGCTGCTCGACATGTACGAAAAGGCCATCGAAAAATTGACGAAATAAAACGATCCCCCCGTCGGTCTCCCGACGGGGGTTGCTTTTTATTAAAAATTGCGGTAGTACGCTCATTCTGACCCTGAGCGAAGTCGAAGGGGAAGGATCCCGCGGCCATAAGGCCGGATCCTTGCCCACCCCTCGAGGGGTGGGTGGATCGCCGCAGTGCGGCGAGACGGAAGGGGTGTCGTTCTGATCACGTCACCCTGAGCGAAGTCGAAGGGTCACCGCAGCAATAAGGTGATGGTTCGACAAGCTCACCATGACGTATTCCCCCCACCACCCGCTACGCGGGAGCCTCCCCGTTGGGTGTAGGCCTTGGAACTTCGCTTGAGGCGCAACCCTCTCCCCTACCCCTCCCCCTTCAACGGGGGAGGGCGAGATAAAGGCTCAGGATGACGCGAGGGGACAGGGCAGAACGCTCATTCTGAGGCGTAGTCGGAGAATCCCAGCAAACGGGCGGGGCAAAGCGGTCGGCGGTTGTTTTACAGTTTCTTGAGGGTCAAAGTGACTTTGTCGCCGTTGATGTCCTGTTCCTTCGTGTAGCCCTCTTCATCTGTCTGCGGGGCGACCGTCACGGCGAGCACATCGCCCGCAAAGGCGGCCCTTTCGAGCATCTTTTGGGCTCTGCCCTCTGCGGCGTAGTAGACGGCGATGCGGTCGGTGACTTCGAACCCTGCCTCTTTCCGCATGGTCTGGATCTTGCTGACAAGTTCCCTCTCGCAGCCCTCGTCGAGAAGGTCCTCGGAAAGCTCCGTCTTGAGCGCGACGGTGAGCCCTCTGTCCTGCGCGACGGCATACCCTGCCGCCGATTCGGTGAAGATCTGCAAGTCCTCCTCGGTGAGCACGACTTCGCCGTCGAGATCGACGGTGTAGTTTCCGCCGCCCTTCACGGCCTCGACGACGGCCTTTGCGTCGCAGGTCTTTAAGAAGTCGCCGATGGCCTTGAGCTTTTTGCCGTACTTGGGACCGAGCGTGCGCATCTGCGGCTTGAGCGTGTAGCGGATGAGAGAATCTGCCCCTTCGGCCTTGACAAGGGCCTTGACGTTGAGTTCGTCGAGGGCGACTGCCTCGAGCTCGCCGTGGAGTTCGAGCGGCGTATCGCTCGCGACAAGCATCTCGGAGAGCGGCTGCCTGTTCTTGATACCGCTTGCGTTCCTCGCACTGCGGCCGAGCTCGACGATCTTCAGCACTTCGGACATGCCCTCTTCGAGCGCGGGGTCCGCCCATGCGTCGTCCGCCGCGGGGAAGTCGCAGAGATGCACCGAAATGGGCGCGTCGGGATAAAATGCGGGCACCATGTTCTGATAGATCATCTCGGCCATGAAGGGCATGTACGGGGCGATGAGTTTGGAGAGAGTGACGAGGACATGGTACAGGGTCGTATATGCCGCCGCCTTGTCGTCCGTCATCTCGCTCCCCCAATAGCGGTCACGCCCTCTGCGGACATACCAGTTGGAGAGTTCATCCGTATACTCCTGAATGGCCCTTGCGCTGTCCGTGATGTTGTATTCTGCGAGCAGCTCATCGACCTTCTTGACGAGGGAATTGAGCCCCGAGAGCGCCCAGCGGTCCATGAGGGAGAGCTTGCACTTCTTGAGGTCGAATTTGCTCGGATCGTACTTGTCGATCTCGGCATAGAGGCAGAAGAAGGCGTAGGTGTTCCAGAGGGTCCCCTGAAACTTGCGCTGTACTTCGGAGACGGCCTCCTCGGAGAACCGAGACGGGATCCACGGGGCGCTGTTCGTGTAGAAATACCACCGTGTGGCGTCGGCGCCCTGTTTTTTGAGGATGGTCCACGGGTCGACGACGTTGCCCTTGTGCTTGCTCATCTTGACGCCGTTCTTGTCGGCGACAAGGCCGAGGCTGATGCAGTTTCTGAAGGGCGCACGGTCGAAGAGAATGGTCGAGATGACGAGGAGCACATAGAACCACCCGCGCGTCTGGTCGACGGCCTCGGAGATGAAGTCGGCGGGGAAGGTCTCCTCGAAGAGGTCCTTGTTCTCGAAGGGATAGTGATACTGTGCGAAGGGCATGGAGCCCGAATCGAACCAACAGTCGATGACTTCGGGCGTGCGCGCCATCTTTCCGCCGCATTTTTGGCACTTGCAATAGAATTTATCGACATAGGGACGGTGGAGCTCGAGGTCGAGGGGTGCGCCCGTCTTTTCATGAAGCTCCTCTCTCGAGCCGATGACCTCGATATTGCCGCAGTCCTCGCAGACCCAGACGGGGAGCGGCGTGCCCCAATAGCGGTCGCGGGAGAGCCCCCAGTCGATGACGTTCTCGAGGAAGTTCCCCATCCTGCCCTCTTTGATGGTCTCGGGCATCCAGTTCACCGAACGGTTGGCGGCGATGAGCCTGTCCTTGACCTTCGTGACCTCGATGAACCAGCTCGACCGCGCGTAGTAGAGAAGAGGCGTGTCGCACCGCCAGCAATGCGGATAGCTGTGCTCGAAGAGCAGTTTTTTGAAGAGCGAGCCGTTTTCCTGCATCATCTTCAGAATGACCTTGTCGGCGTCCTTTGCGAAGAGGCCCGCAAGCTCCGGGCAGCGTTCGTCGAAACAGCCCCGCTCGTTGACGAGCTGTACGACGGGGAGATGATAGCGCTTGCCGACCTTATAGTCGTCCTCGCCGAATGCGGGGGCGATATGCACGACGCCCGTGCCGTCCGTCAGCGTGACGTAGGTGTCGCAGACGACATAGAAGGCCTTCTCCCTGAAGGTGCCTTCCGACCACGGGAAGAGCGGTTCATACTCCGTTCCCTCGTAGTCCTTGCCCTTTTTTCTGCTTATAAGTGTAAAATTTTCGAAGAAATTGGGCACAAGAACCTCGGCGAGGATATAGCGCGTCCCCTCCGAATCGATCTCGGCATAGTCCTCGTCGGGATTCATGCAGAGCGCGACGTTGGACGGGAGCGTCCACGGCGTCGTCGTCCATGCAAGGATGTAAGTATTTTCCTCTCCCTTGACCTTGAAACGGGCGACGGCGGAAGTCTCCTTGACGTCCTTATAGCCCTGTGCGACCTCGTGGGAGGAGAGCGCCGTGCCGCAGCGGGGGCAATAGGGCACGATCTTGTGTCCCTTGTATAAAAGCCCCTTCTTGTGGATCTCCTTGAGCGCCCACCAGACCGATTCGATGTAGTCGTCATGATAGGTGACGTACGGGTGCTCCATATCCACCCAATAGCCGACGGCGTCCGACATCTGTTCCCAGAGGCTCTGATATTTCCAGACGGATTCCTTGCACTTCTTGTTGAAGGGCTCGATGCCGTACGTCTCGATCTCCTTCTTGCCGTCGAGGCCGAGCATCTTTTCCACTTCGAGCTCGACGGGAAGGCCGTGCGTGTCCCACCCCGCCTTGCGGAGAACGTGCTTGCCCTTCATCGTCTGATAACGTGGGATGGCGTCCTTGATGGAGCGCGTCAGGACGTGCCCGATGTGCGGCTTGCCGTTGGCCGTGGGCGGACCGTCGAAGAAGGAAAACTCCTCTTTCCCCTCGTTCTTCTCGATGGACTTTTCAAAGACGTCGTTCTGTTTCCAGAACTCGACGATCTCCCTCTCCCGTTCCACGAAATTCAACGATGTGTCTACTTTTTTATACATAAAATACTCCTTTTGTGTTTTGCATTTCGAACATTTCTTTGCTCGGCCCGCGAGGGGATCCTTCGCCTACGGCTCAGGATGAGCACACACCGCAATTCTTAATTTCTGATTTTTAATTCTTAATTAAAGAGATCCCTCGACAAGCTCGGGATGACGCGCGTGGTTGCTCCGCGCGTTTGCTGGGATCCTTCGCCTACGGCTCAGGATGAGCGGTGTGACTTCGTTTGAGGGGATCCTTCGGGCTTTTCCCTCAGGATGAGCGCAGCCTGCGGCGAGACTTCCGTTCACAAAAACAGCCTTCGCGTTTCGGAATACGCGAAGGCATTGACCACCAAAACAAACTATCATTTGCCACGGGGATAACGGTCCGTGAAACCGTGCGAAGTTACTGTGATTTCCCCCCGCAAGCTCAAAGGTGATACCCGCATGCTGCCGTCTCTCCCCTTTCACCTTGCGGGAGCTCTCTGTGCACGGCGGGACAATGCGGACTTGTCCTCTGTGATCGCCCTATCAAGTTATCTCTATTATACCCTTCTCCCCCCGAAAAAGCAAGCGTTTGAAGGGAGTTTTTCACATCTTGTCAAGGATCTCTTTCCGTTTGTTCTCGTATTCTTCTTCGGTGATGAGGTCTTTCTCGCGGAGCGATTTGAGCTTTTCGAGCCGACCGTCCAAGTCCCTGCCGCGGGAAGGGTCCCTTCCGTCCGCCCGCGCGTCGATGAGCTCGACGTCGCCCCCCGTGAGTTTTTCGATGTCGCCCTTCAGAAAGAGTTCGATCTCCTTTCTGCGGACCTGTCCGTAGAAGATGCCCCCCGCCGCCGCAAGCCCGACCGCCGCGAGCACGGCAATGACCCAGAGGACGGTATTCTGCACGGGATAGACCGTCCCCGCCTCGAGCCCCGCAAAGGTGACGGACGCGATGAGCCATGACAGCCAGACGTCGAGATAGGCGACGGCAAGATACATGACGGCGCGGAGGCCCATATATTTCTTACCGAACCGCAGGATGCCGACGGCGATGACGGTCCCCGCGACGGCCTGCAGCGTCAGAATGAGGGCGATGCGGAGAAATACAAAGGCGCCCGCCGTGATGTCCGTGCCGTTTTTTTCGGGGTCGAGCATCTTCGCGAGGATCCCGTCGCCGATGACAAAGACGGAGACGATCCAGAGCGCGATGCAGACGCCGATGAGCCCGAAAAAGGCGTATATGACGTATCTGTGCCATGCGGGAGAGCGTTCTCCCTTCTTGGCGAGGCGGTTTTCACGGTCGAGCTGCGTGATCCACGGCAGGCACATCGCCCCGCCGATACAGAGCGCAAAGACGATGAACACGAACTTGAAAAGAGGTGCACGCCTTAAACTTTCCACCATGAAACAGAGTACAAGGAGCGTGGCGGCGAGCACGGCCGCGATGATGACGGCCGTCCGCAGCGCACGGTACCACTTCGAGCGCTGTTTGCGCATCTCCCTAAGCGCCATGCGGTACTCCTCGGACATGCCGTTTCGGTACGATCTTCCAAACGATCCCATTTTCTCCTCCCGCGGGCGCAGTGCGCCCCTGAGAGCAGTATGGCCGAAATAAAAAAATTCCCGCCTTCCGACGGGAAAAATACAAGATATCAGCAGAAAATGCCCTTTCTCGGGCGGATGCTCTTGACGAGGAACCCCGCAAGCTCCACGGCCTGCGTCAAGACGGTGTCGGGCAGGGACGTCTCGACAAAGACGAGATTCTTTTTGAAATTCGCCTTCGCGCCCGTCACGCCGTCGAGGAGCAGAAGTTTCTTCTCCGCCCGCTCGGCACAGCGCTTACAGCATAGATCTTCAACTTCGATGACTTTCTTCATGACTGCCCCATTGTAGCACAGACCTTTCCCAAAGTAAACCGATTTTGCGTGAAAATGCAAAATTTACAGACGGCTGAGCGCGTTGAATACGCATTGGGCGACGAACTTCGCTCCCTCGACCGAAAAATGTACGCCGTCTCCGGGGCGGTACAGGCTCTCATAGCCGCCCGTTTTCCCCTCGACGGCCGTCCGCACGTCGATGAAGGGCAGCTCCATCTCCTGGGCAAAGAGGCGCTGTGCGGGATAGACGCTCTCTTCAAGGACGGCGTTGTAGATGTTGAAGGCGTTATTCTCGAGCGTGGGCGGGGCAGACATCACACAGACTTCTTTTGCGCCGTTCTCCCGATAGGCATTGACAAGTTTCTCGTATTCGGCCGCATAGGTCGCTTCCGAACCCTGCCACGCGTAGCCGTCGTTGCTGCCGAGCATGACGAGCACGATGTCGGGAGAGAAGGCAAGGCTCTGGCGATATTCCTCGAGGGTATCGTATTTGAGCTTGAAGGAAGGATCGCTCCTGTTCGTGAGCGCCGCGCCGTTCACGCCGAAATTTTGCACCTCGACGCCCTCGCCGAAGAGCTCCTGCAAATACACGGGGTAGGATTCGTTGTGCCACGTATGCCCGTATGTGAGGCTGTCCCCCACGCATGCGATCTTGTCATACCGTTCCGCCGTGACGCAGAAGGTGAAGTTCATCGCGCTCTTCCCGTTTGAGAGAACGTCGACGGTGACCTGCGCCGTGCCTTCGCCGACGAGCTGCACGGTAAGCGCGTCCCCCTCGACGGAAGGGACGGCCACCTCTTCATCGTCGCTCGAGACACTGAAATCGACAATAAGTCCGTTTTTTTCGACATAATCGTTGAGGTCGAGCGTGATCGACGACGCCGCAGGGGCGCCCTCGAAGTAGCTCTTGAACATGTCGGGGATGAAGTCCTTGCGGGAAACTTTTTCGCCCCCGCAGGCCGTGCAGCAGAGAAGGAGCGCCGCGGCGGCCAAAAGAGAGAAGGACCTTTTCATATGTTCATAAAACCGTCCTTGCATAAAATTACTTGACCGAGTACAGGATGTCCGTGTACGTCGGGAAGGGCCAGTAGTCGGAGGAGCAGAGTTTCTCCATACCGTCGGAGAGCCTGCGCACGGCGTCCATGTCGGGGACGATGACGTGCGCCATCTTCTGTGAGGCGGCCGCAATCCCTTCGGGCATCTCGGAAAGATCCGTCTCAAGTTTCTTCACGGCGGCGCAGAGGGCCTCGTTCATGTGGGAGAGCTGTTCGGCGAGCGCCAGATCCGCCCCGCAAGAGATCTTCTCCGAGACGGCCTGTTTGGCCGCGATGACCGAGCAGAGCTCGGCGATATACCCGTTGACGGCGGGATAGACGTCCTGTTTCATCATCTCGATGAGCGTGAGCGCCTCGATGTTGATGCTCTTCGTATAGTTGGAGAGGGCGATGTTCGCGCGGGCGATGACTTCCTTCTCGATATAGACGCCCTGTCTGACAAATACGTCGATGTTCTCCCGCTTGAAGAACTCGGGCACGGCGTCGGCCGTCGTCTTGTTGTTGAGAAGTCCCCTTCTCTCGGCCTCGGGCTCCCAATCGGGCCCGTAGCCGTTGTAGTTGAAGATGATGCGGTAATGCTCCTTTAAGAGCTTTTCCGTATACGCCTTGCAGGCTTTGTTGAAGTCCTTGGCGCCCGAGAGAGCGTCGACGGCCTCCGAAAAGGCCTGCGCCGCGATGGTGTTCAGAATGATGTTGGGATCGGCGACGGACGCCTGCGAGCCGAGCATGCGGAACTCGAATTTGTTGCCCGTAAAGGCAAAGGGCGACGTGCGG
>CANREC010000009.1 GCA_947629535.1 uncultured Clostridia bacterium
CCCGCTCGTGCCGCGCTTGGAGCAATAAGAATGCGCGCGGGGCGGTCACCGTTCGCGCGAGATAATGCGCTCACTCCCGTCGCAACGTGCCAAAAGTTCACAGGACTTTTGGCAGAATACGTTGCTCCACCCCTCAGGATAAGCGGCGACTTCGTTTGAGGGCACCCTCCTCCCCCACCTCTCCTCGGGAGAGGGCGAAAAAGGATCATAAAAAATTTCCTTCCGCGATGGGACTGCGGAAGGATTTTTTTTCAGGCGATGATACCTGCGTCTCTCAGGCTCGTCAAGAGCGCATTGAGCGTCGTGGCGACTTCGGGAAGGGTCGCCGTGTCGGGATCGTCAAGATTCGCGACGTCCGCACCCGGAGTGACCGTTCCCGCGGGACCCGCAGGGCCTTCGGGGCCTTGTTCACCCGTGGCTCCCGTGGGGCCGATGGGACCCTGTTCACCCGTCGCTCCCGTGGGGCCGATGGGACCCTGTTCGCCCGTCGCTCCCGTGGGACCGATGGGACCCTGTTCGCCGGTCGCTCCCGTGGGACCAATGGGACCCTGTTCGCCGGTCGCTCCCGTGGGACCCGTTGCGCCCGTGGCACTGGCGGAACCTGCGGGGCCCGTCGCACCCGTTGCGCCCGTGGGGCCTGTCGGACCCGTGGGACCGATGACGCCCGGGGTCCCCGCTACGCCCTGTGCGCCCTGCGGGCCTTGAGGTCCCTGAACGCCTTGGATCCCCTGCACGCCCTGAGGACCTGTTGCGCCCGTCGCTCCCGTTGCGCCCGTCGCGCCACGGGGAATGGTGAAGGTGAGAACGGCGTTCTCCCCTCCCGTCGAAGTGACGGATGCCGCCGTCCCCGGCTCACCCGTTACGGTCTGCCCGACCGTGATCGTGGCAGGGCCCTGCGGCCCCGTGGGACCCGTGGGGCCCGTAGCGCCGCGGACAGTCACAGGCGGATAGGTCGGTATTTGATTGCAGCCGCAAGTGCAGGGACAATTCCCGCAAATTTGGCAGCCTCTCGTATAAAACATTGTGTTTCCTCCATTTTTCCCATGATGATGGGTGTGAGCGGTAGACCGCCCTATTTCATCATATCCCAAAGGACAAAAAGAGGTGACAGAAAAGGCGGCGGATGTGGAAAAGCTGTACAGGAAACGGGAAAATTGAGCGCAAGAAAAAGACGGGAACTTTCGTTCCCGTCTTTTCCGGTTTTGAAACAAACGACAAGCGTCTGCGTTTGTGTCCTGTTATTCCTCTTGCTCGATCTCCGTGACGGTCGCGACGCCGTTTTCGTCGATGGTGACAGAGAACTGCCTGCCCGAGGCGAGCGAGAGGGTGTATTTCCCCGTCTCTGCGTCGTATTCGTACTTCTCAGGGTCGGAGAAGAGATAGATGCCCGTGCCGTTGAAGTAGGTGTAGACGCGGTGGTTCGTCGCGTCATACTCGACGAATCTCGTGCCGTCCGCGCAGTAGGCGACGGTAAGATCGACGACCTCGACCTTTGCGCTCTCCAGTTCGGCGATGCTGTCGGAATGCTCTTCATCCTGCTGCGCCTTCTCGGTGATCTCGATGATATAGAGCTTGGTGGAGAGGATCTTGGGCTCCTTCTGTTCTTCCGTATCGTCGGTCGTATCGTCGGACGGAGCGGCGGGATCGGTCGGAGCGGGCTCCTCGATCTCTTCCATGGTCCTCGAGAAGTAGTAGATCTTTCCCTCCGAGGAGTATCTTGCATCGTAAGGGATATTCTCCCCATCCTTGCTCAAGGTGACCCCGTTGTAGGCCCCGAGCGAGACGTTTGCGCTCTCCGTGAAGATGACGCGCTCGACGGTGACGTCGATGCCGCTCGCCTTGTCCGTGAGCGTCTCGAACCGCGTGAAGGCCATGATCCCGTACCCTCTGATGCCGAGGTACTGGTAATACGTTGTGTCGAGGGCGAAGTGAAGGCCGTACTTTTGGCCGTCCTTGCCTTCGATCGTGACGGAATAGGTCCCGTTCGCATAGGTGTACGGCAGATCCTCGAAGGAGACGGAATTGCCCTTGGAATCGACAAGGCCTGCCTCTTCCATGATGGCGCCGAATCGGCCTGTCGCCTTGGGCGTGCCCGCCTTGCCTGCCTCATCGTATACGGTGGTCATCGTGATGGTACCGAAGTTGTTCGGCACGCTCATCCCGAACATGAGATACATGCCGTATGTGGAGAGATAGACCGCATCCTGCAATACCACCTCATGGCGCATGCTGAGGACCTTATAGGTGGCGTCTGCGTTATCGCCGTGGTAGCTGACTTCGATTTCATAGAGGAAACTTTCAAGGTCGATGTACAGATGATATTTGCCCTCTTCCGTTTCGTCCTCGACGCGCATAACGGTACAGGTGAGGAGCCTATCCAAACCATCGAGCCGGATGGTGGCGCTTGTGTCTGTGAACTCGGCGCTGCCCGTCGGCGTGAAGTGCAGATCCTTGAGGTTCAGCGAGCCTTGATCCGTAGGAACGGGATATTTTTTATCGTTCCCATCCGCGGCGCTGCGGCTGAAAGTAAGCATGAAATCGTAGTTATGGTAATAGGTCTTGCCGCCGTATTCCTTCTCGTCCTCCACGAGGATGCCGAAGTCGTCTATTTCGACAAAGCCGTACTCGTTGGCCTCGGGGTTCGTAGGCTCCTGATGATAGAGCGTGACGTTCTCCTTGGAGTCGACGCTGTAGTAGTAGAGCGTCGTGCCGTTCATGATCATGAATCCATAGCGGGTGAAGAGGAGCGCGTCGAAGTTCTCGCTGTAGTAGGCCGTCTCCGAATTGTTGACGGGCTGCATGGTGCCCTTCTCTCTGTCATAGGTGTAGATGCGGGCGTCCGAGCCGTCATCCTGCGAGAAGTAGAGCATGGTGTCGGTGATGATGACGTACTGGCCCGTCACTGCGTTGCCCTTGTTGTCGTACTGGACGGCGCCGCCGTGGTCGTTGAGCTCGAGGACGGACCAATCGGTGCCGTTCACATAGCTCGAGGCGACTTTCTCGAGGGAGCAGAAGAACACGGGAATGGACTCAAGGCCGCTGACGACTGCGCCGAGATAGCCCTTGAGGGTGACGTTGTCTGCGCCGCCGCCTTCCTTTGCGACGGTGTAGTAGAGGATGCAGAGACCGTTGTCCTTGAGTTCATAGTGTCCGTTCTCGTCGATCGTCTTTGTCTCCGTCGTCGACTGGCCGTCGTCGCCCTCGCTCGATACGATCTCGCTCACGGTGAGCTTGCCGTAGCCGTCGAAGGTGAAGATGACGCTGGAAAGGCTCCTGTTCTCGGCGCGAAGGTAGGTGCCGTAGGCGTCATCGCGCTTTGTGAAGGTCTTGTTGTCGCCGTCATCCGCTGTGATGTCGAAGTAGTAGTAGCGGGAGCTTGTCGAAAGGCGGACGCTCTTTCCGTCTGCGGAGATGGAGTATTCGCCCTGAATGGCGTCGGCTTCCTCGCCCGTGGCGCTGTAGTAAGCGTACGACCTGTACCCGTCGATGACAAGCGTCGCCTCGCCGTCCGTATAAGTCCCCGCGAGGGCAATATCGGACGTATCCTCTTTGAAGAAGTAGACGGTCGAAGAGGAAACGGGCACGAGGATGAATTTGAAGGTGACAGTCTCATCGTCGTCCGCAGTGAAGGTATAGATGTAGAAACCGAACGGGGTGGTATCCCCTGTCCTGACATACTTGCCTTCATGCGTTTGCCACTCTTCTTCGGGCGCCGCTCCCTGTCCGCTCTCGGCCATGGGCTCGATCACATAGGTCGCCGTGCCGTCGCCGTGGAAGGTGAGGATCTCCGTATAGACCCCGCCGCCCGTATAGGCATAGTGGTAACTGCTGAGAAGGCCGTCGAGAACAGTGAAGGTGGAGTTTTCTTCATTGAGACGGAAGAATATCACGGTCGTCCCGTCTGCACTCGACAGAGCGGTGATGCCCGTCTGCTTATTGGTAGACAGGGCGCCTTCGGTCGTTTCATCTCCGTGGGTGTAGACGGCATAGCCGCCGCTGACGTCCAGCGTGTCGCTGCCGCCCGCCGCCGCGCGATATGTCTTTTCGTACTGCGTGGGCTCTTCGGCGTCCTTGAGTTTCATCGACCGCAGATAGAATACGCTATAGATTTCCGACGAGGACCCTATCATGACGGTCGTGGAGAAGGTGAGCGTCTCGATCTTGGCGATATCAAACTCCGTCCCGAAGGGAGAAGTTTCCAGAAGAGCCTTCTTCGTCGTGAAGGTGTAAACCTTCTTGGTTTCGTCGTAGGTGTACGTTCCCGTGAGCACCTTGACATAGGAGCGGGAAACGTAGTTGTAGATAGATGCGGAATTTTCCACGCCGAGGTCGTCGTTGATGACGATCATGGGCGCGTAAAAGACGGAGCCGTTCTCCGTGAAGTTATACTCGGCATAGTTCACGGGGATCTCGCTGAAGTTATAGAGCGTCACCTGCGTCGTTTCTCCGTTGTCATCCTTCTGTTCCTCTGTGGCCGTCGTAAGGACATAGAGATGGACCGTGCCGCTCGTTTCCCTGAAACGAAGGAGCGTACCGAGCTCGGAGCTGTAGAGCTGATAGGTGCCGTTGACGTTCGACGTGCCGCTTGCGTTGGCCAAAGTCGCATTGTACTTACCGTCGAGCTTGAGAAGATCGCCGTTCCCGTTCCTATAGGTAACGTCGTACTGGGAGAAATAGAAGATATAGGTGGTCGGGTACAGATCGACCTGTATCTCCGCCTCCATCACGGGGATATTATAGCTCGGGTTGACAAGGACGATCTTGTTTTCATCTTCCTCGTCACGGAAGTAGTAATAGGTCGTCTTTGTTTGGTCGGAGTTGAGGTAGGTCGCGACAAAGAATCCGTCAAATTCGAGCGAATAGATATCGGTCTTGTAGTAGACCTGCTCGCCGTCCTCGTTGACGGCGCCGCGGCGGACTTTCCCCCACCCGTATGCGACTTCATCACGGACCATGAAATAGCCCGCCTGCGAGCTCAGAAGGTAGACAAAGGACTGCCCCTCCAGATCGCCTTCGGTGTAGGTGACGTGGTAGTACCCGTCCTCATCGACCGTATACGTCCCCTTGGATGTACTGGTGAACACGATCAGAGACCGATCGCGATAAGTGATCCCGTTGGTGTTGTCTAGATCGATCTGGATACGTTCGTTTGCCCCCGTTCCGTAATTGTAGAGGGTATATGTGACGGCGCGTCTGCTGTTATTGTAGACGAATGTCCCGTTGCCCGTCAGTTTCCCGAGGATCGTGTTGTCCGTGTCGTCCGTTTCGAACTCAAACGACCCCTGCGAAACATGGTATGTGCCTTGGAAAATGACGTTGCCGCGGAGCAGATAGATGTCCTCTGCGTCCTCTGCGAGATGGAAGATGTAATCGCTGCCGCCCATTGTCCCGAAGAGGTCGGTGCAGCCCTGCAGCCAAACGGCATAGAGCGTGACGGAATTCTCCGCCGTGAACGTCTTATCCTCATAGGTGCCCTCAAAGAGGCGCGAAGAGATGAAGTCCGAACTGTACTGCGCTTCGCCCTCGGGAAGAGCGCTCCACCCGATAAGTGCGTAGCCCGTGAGAGAGAACTGCGCGGGAAGGATCATCTCCTTGCCGTAGACGGTGGTGAACTTCTCGGGCGCGGGAGCGGTGACCGTTTCGGGAACGGACGCGGGATAGTTGGGCGCAAGGGTCACTTCGACCGTCTTTCTGTCGAGATAGAGGACATATTTGTTGTCCGCAACGTTCTCCGTGAGCGCTTTTGCCGCCGTATTGCCCGCATTTTCCGCCTTGACGAATCCTTCAAGGGGAGAATCGGGCGCAAACGCCGTGCCCGTGACATACTCGTAGCCGATGTAGTCGTTTTCTTGCTTGACGTAGCTGCTCTGCTCGAGATCCTGCAAGTGAAGTTCGACAGAATAGGCGACCTTGTAGTGCGCCGTGAGGGTGATCCCCGCTGCCGTCAGTGTGGCGTCCGCGGAGAGCGGAGCCGTGCCGACGAGCCATTCGCCGAGCTGATGGTCGGCATAGGTCGGAACATAGTCCTTCATGAACTGGGAGATGTTCGTCCCCGCGGCCGCATAGAGCGTGGTGCCCGCCGCGAGCGTGCCGCCGCCGAGCTCAAGCTTGATCTCGCAGAGCTGTTCCCACTTCGCATAGACGGTCATGTCCTCTTCGACGGTGACGGAAGTCACGGAACTGCCCGAGAAGTCTTCCTCTGTGAACCACCCTTCGAAGCTGTGGCCCGTCCATTCGGGTGTGGGAAGTTCGTACTCGGTGCCCTTGTCGACCGTGACGCTTTCGATCGCGGGTGCGCCGTTCATTTCGAACTTCAGCGTGGCTTGACCATCCCCTCCGCAAGCTGCAAAGAGCATGCAGACTGCCGCGAGGATCGTCAGGATCGCTAAAACGAACCTTTTCTGTGTTTTTGCCATAGTTGTCTCCTTATTGTTTCAAAACCGTTGTTTTTTTATACTGTTTGATCATGAGAGATCAGCTTTCAAACGATTCCAAGAGCGCCGTGAGCTGCTCTATGAACGCCTGTCTCTCCTCTTCTGTGGGCGGCTCGTATTCCTCGTAGCCGGGGAGCATCCAACTTTCGTTGTTTTGGTATTTATCCTCAAATTCTTTCTTCAAGAGGGCGAAGTACCAGTCCGTATATTCCACGGCCCATGCCCCGAGGTCCTCTTTCACTGCCTCTTTCCAGACGGGATAGAGAACGGTGCCTGCGGGGACCTTCTCCTCGAGGTCGCGGGCGGAATAGACGACTTCGCCGCCTTCCTCCGTCGCCCAGCCCTCGAATACATACCCCTCTCTTCCGGGGCCCGCATAGCCGAGCCGTGCGTGGGACCTGTCCTCCCCGACCGTGACGGAACCGACGTAGCCGTCCTCGGTGAGGGTGACGTGCCACACAGCGGGCCGCTGGGCGGGATCCCAGTAGGTGTTCCAGTCGGCTTCCTCGGCGCCCGTCCCGTAGAAAGTGAGACGGCTGCAGCCGTAGAAGGCGTTCTCGTCGATGTATTCGGGGGAGCCCAAGAAGGTCACGCCCTCGAGCGAGGTGCAGCCCTTAAAGGCGAGCTGCCCGATGCTCTTGACGCTCACGGGGATCTCCGCATGGGTGAGACGCCTGTTGCCGTAGAAGGCATATGCGCCGATCTGCTCGACGCCCTCTGCGATATCGAGATGCAAAAGACGTTCGCAGTTATAGAATGCGTAGTCGCCGATGGACTTGATATTTGCGGGAATGGAGACCCTGCGGAGCCAGATACAGCCCGCGAAGGTATAGTCCCCGATCTCGGAGATGCCGCTGCCGATCTTGACGTTGTCGAGGGAGAGGCAGTCGCCGAAGGCACGGTCGCCGAGCTCGGTGACGCAGTCGGGGATCTCGACCGTTCTCAGCACCCTGCAGCCGTGGAAGGCGTAATTGCCGATGCTCTCCACCGTCGTGCCGAGGTCGACCGAGGTCAGACCCTTGCAGCTGTCAAAGGCGTAATCGCCGATGGATGTGAGGCGGGTGCAGCCGCTCAGATCGAGTTGGTCGAGTTCGTCGCATCTGTAGAATGCCGCATAGCCGATGCTCTCGAGCATGGTGGGAAGATCGACGGAGAAGAGCCCCTTGCAAAGGTAGAAGGTGTAGTCCTTGATGGACGTCAGCGTGGGGCTGAGGGTGACGCGGCTGAGCGAAGAGCAGTAAGCGAACGCGCCCCTGCCGATCCTCGTGACGTCGTCGAGCCCCGTGATGCTCTGCACGGATGTGTATGCGTACAGCGCATAATCGGCGATCCCCTTGGTGCCCTCTCTGATCTCGATCTGATTCAGGGGCTCCACCGTGAAGTCGTAGCCGACGAGCCAGCTGCCTGCATAGAAGAGGCCTCCTTCGTCGTGGTTCTGCGCAAGCAGGGTGCCGTTGAAGGCACTCTCGCCGATGTGCGTCACCGATGCGGGGACAAGAGCCTCGGGGTTGTTCTCATTGAAGTTGAGACTGGTGCATCCCGAGAAGGCGCGGGCGCCGATGTCGAGCAGTCCGTTCGTGAACTGGACGTTGACGAGCGCGGGACTGTTTGCGAAGGCGTACTTCCCGACGCTCACAAGCTCGGGGTCGCGCACCGCGATGAAACGCTGCAGCTGAGGCGCATGATAGAAAGCACGCATGCCGATATACTTGACGGTGTTCGGGATGGTGACCCTCGTCAGATTTTCACAGCAGACGTCCTCGGGGACCATGACGGGTTCATCTGAATTGGGCTGATATATGGTCTCCCCGTTTTCGTCCTTTGCCTCGACGTACCAAATATAGCAGAAGGCAAGGTTGCCGATGCCGACCGTTCCGTCGCGGAAGTTGTTAGGTTCCAAGGACGTGACGGTCTTTTTGAACTCATCCGTCGCGTCGACGAGCCAATTGCCCGCATAGACGAGGCCGTCGCCGCTCTCGGCATTCTTCTGTTCGTCATAGAATTTGGTGCCCGCGAAGGCATAATAGGCGAGTTCCGTCACCGTGTCGGGAATAACGACTTCCTCGAGCGCGCTATCGCCGTAGAAGGCGTATGCCGCGACCGCCGTGACGCCCTCGGGCAGTTCGACGCGCTCCAGCGACGTGTCTTGGCTGAAGGCATAGGACGGGATCGTGAGTTTGCCGTCGAGCGGTTTGAAGTCGATCTCGGTGAGGCCTGCACACTGGGCGAAGGAGTTGCTTCCGATGGAAGTGACGCCCTTGCCGATATGGAGGGTCTGAATGCCCGACGCCTGACGGAAAGCGCCCGTGCCGATCGTCGTGACGGAATCGGGAATGGTGAATTCCGTGAATGCCGTGCAATTGGTGAAGGCAGATTCGCCGATGCTCACGATGTTATCGCTGAGCGTCAGGTCCTCAAGGGACCTGCAATAGGCAAAGGTGGAACTCTCGATGCGCGTGACGGCGGCGGGAATGTTGATGGTGGTGAGTTTGCTGCACTGTTGGAAAGCCGCCGCCCCGATGGATGTGACCGATTCGGGAATGGTGACGGACAGCAGGTTGGAACAGTTATAGAACGCGCTCGCGCCGATATAGGTGACTGTGTCGGGAATGACGACGGACGTGATGCGCGTGCTCCCGCGGAAAGCAAGATCTCCGATGCCCGTGACGGGCTTGCCGCGGTACTCTTCCAAGATCGTGAGGTCCCCGCTCGCCGTGCCGACGCTCCGCACTTCATATTCGGTATTGCCGTTGATGAGCTTATAGAGGAGCCCCGCGTCGTAATCCCTGTGGAAGTCATAGGGTTCCGTCCAGTCGGAGAAGATGTCGTTGGCCTTTCCCCCGACGGCGCGGATGCGGATCGTGTAGTCCCCTTCCTCAAGGTAATTCAGGTCGTAATTGGACCTCTGCGAGGTGTTTTCCGTCCGCTCGCCGTCCTTCGGGGCGATCTCGATCCTGTAGCTGCGGGCGCTTGGGACGCTCTCCCATGTGAGGGTCAGTTCCTCGTCGATGGAGACCTTCTGGGGAGTGGCGAGCTTTTCCCCGCCGCACGCGGCAAGCGGGACCAAAAGCGCGAGGACGAGGACGACGCTCAGGATGAATTTCATGAACTTTTTCATTCTTTTTCCGCCGCCCTCCTTTCTTTGATATTTCTGATGATCTCGTGCGGCCACTTGAACTTGAACTTACGGACTGCAACATCGAGCAGGAAACAGACGGCCGCGATGATCATAAAGACGAGCGCGGGGTCGTAGACCCGATGGTTGCCCGTGACAAAGTCGTTGAATATGCTCCACGGGTCCTCGGCGGAGACGGAATTCCCGTTCCCCTTCCGCGAAAGTTCCTGCATATAGGCGGACGGGTCGAATTCGGTGATCTCGGGATCCCGTTCGTATTCCTTGGAATAGGAGAACGTCTTGTACGTCTCCACCGAGGCGGCAACGGTGCCGTCCGCGGCGATCTTGTTGATGAAGATCTTGTACGTTCCGCTCTTCTTGACGACGAAGGTGCTGCGCGTGTAGTGGTTGTCGGCATTGAGGTCGCCCGTGACATAGACGTCCGCCTCGTCCGCATCCCCCGTGAGCTTGTTGAACGAGATGACATTCTCGCCCGAGTCGTCATATTCGATGATGCCCGCCTCGATGCGCTCCCCCTCTTCGAGGGTAGCATAGATGCTCAGACGGTTGATATAATTTTCCTCTTCGAGGTCGAACCGTATGGAGCGTGGACGGATGTTCTCCGTCGGCATCAGGTTGGCGACGATGTTCTTGACGAGTTTCTGCCCGTTTGTGTCTTTGAAGAGCTCTTCCGACCAAACGCCGCTCAGATCGCACATGAAACTGCCGACCATGCCCGCGCCGAATTTCCACTGCGCATAGATGGGGACTTCATAGTCGCCGACGAGGATGGTATCCGCACGGTCTCTGGCGCGGACGCCATAGACGCCGCCGAGCTGGAAGGGAAGCGCGTTCGCCGTCTCCTTGATGACCTCGCCCGCGTCGTTGGTGTCCTGCACGAGGGAGACTTCGAGCCCCTCCACGACGGGAGAGAGCCTGTTCTGGACGGCGGGATGGAACTCCTTGGCCTCCTGCTGTTTGATCTCGGGCGCATTGAGGTCGCCCATGAGTGAAGTGAGCAGGTCCCCCTCGCTCTGCGGATAGAACACTCTGCCGTGGCCTGCCGCCGCGAGCGTTTTCATCGTCTTGGACGCTTCGTCGCCGTCGTACATGTTGACGCCGATGACGGAGAGCGTGATGTTATTGTTCCTGTAATAGGTCTCGGTCGGGATCAGGTAGTCGTTCGCATCCTTGTCCGTCGGGTAGCCGTCGCTGACGAGGACGATGTGCCTTCTGTCGACGCGCTTTTCGGCGATGAGCGCCTGCGCCGCACGGATGATGGCGGGAGCGTACTCCGTCGAGCCGTTGGACGAAATGCTGTTGATCGCCCGCTTGATCGCCGTCTCTTCGGAACGGCAGGTGAGCTGCAATTCGGTATGATAGTCCGAAGCGAGCGTGATGACGCCGACGTAGTCCCTCATCGTGAGGGCCTCGAGGCAGGTGGATGCGCCGTTCTTGGCCCATTCGATCTTGTCCGACATGGAGCCCGAGACGTCGATGACGATGACGACGCCGACGGGCGGGGTGTAGTCGATGGCCTGCACGGGGAGCATCTGCTGAAGTTTCGTGTTGAGAAGGTCAAACCTATTATAGGCGTTGGCGACGGGGAATCCGTTGTCGTCATATACGGGATTGCCGTCGTCCCCCGTCTTGCTGCCGCCCGTGGTGAACAGGCCGCCGCCGTAATCGTTGACGTAGGAATAGATCATATCCACAAGGCCGCTCGCCTCGAGGTCGGCGTTGGAGATATTGTTGAGAATGATCTGGTCGTAGTCAAGGAGCTCTTCGACCGACGCGGGAAGGCTCTCGGCGTCGTTCAGATGGAGCGGCGTGACATTGTACTCGATGTCGTTTTCCTCGCCCGCGATCGTCTTTGAGAGAAGATCGGAGAGCGCGTCGGATTCCTTTTCGACGACGCCGCGGTCGATGACGAGGACCCTGTTGTACATCTCGAGATAGATATAGGAATAGTAGGTGTTGTTCTCGCCGACCTTGTCGCCGCTTTCGGTGACCTTGACGCGGATCTCGTGCAGCCCCTCTTCGGTGAACTTCTTGTTGAAGGTGATACTCTGTGTGCCCATCGGGACGTCCTGTTCCATCTGGTCCGTCTCCGCATTGTATTCGCCGTTATCGAAGATCTCGATGATGGCGTGGGACGTCTTTTTGGCATTGACGAGGACGTTGATGGGACAGTTGTCGTTGACGTTGACGTGATAGTTCGGAAATTCCACGCCGACGACCTGCACGTTGTCGTCGCTGAACCCGGAGTTGATATAGACCGTATCGATCCTGATCCCTCGGGCGGAGATGGAGCGGACGACGTTCGTGGCCGTCTCATCCGTCTCTTTTCCGTCGGAGATGAGGACGATCTTTGCCGATTCGGGATAGGAGACGAGCGTGCTCGCATAGCGGAGCGCGGCGGCGATGTCCGTCGCGGTCGTGTCGGGGAGCGGCGCCTCGAGATATTTTTGGAAAATGGTGTCCGTCTCGTAGGTGAGCGGGACAGCGTAGACCTGCGTGAACCCGAAGGTCACCACGCCGACCTTGAAGTTGTCGTACTGGCTCTCGTTGATGACCGTCTGCATGAATTCTTCACGGGTAGCCTTGGACTCTTCGGACGTATCCGAAACATCAACGAGAAGAATGATCTCGTTCTCGACATTGGGAACGTTGTACTCGAATTTGATCCCCGCAAGGACGGAGATGCACAGCACCATGACGATCGTATGAAGGACCATGGACACGATGCGGTTGCGCGTCTTTCTGTACCGTTTGGGGAGAAGGAAATAGGTGATGAGCGTCAAAGCCACGGCGGGGATCAAGAGAAGCAACAGCCACGGCCTTGCGAATGTGATCATAAAGTCTGTCATTTGGCTCCTCCTTTACCGATTTTCCAAGGAGTGAAGGATCCACTCGATGAAGAGCAGGGAAACAAGCGCCACGGCAAACCACACCAAGAGCTCATTTACGGTGTTTTCGGGTCTCTGTTCGATGACGGGTTCTGCGAGAACATCCTCTACCCGCCAGATGTTGCTCTCCACTGCGGGGGCCTTGACGAAGATGTTCAGCTTTCCGTGATAATTCTCGTCGAAATAGGACGTCTGCTCGAGCTCGTAAGTCCCGGGGATGGTAAAGACGAGCGGGACCGTAAAGGCGAGAGCGCCCTGCTCCCTCTCGTATGTTCCGAACACATTTTTGTTCATATCCGTGACCTTGAGCGTCGGGCCGCGGGGGCTCGCCACGACCTGCTCGCCGACCTCGAAGGAATTTCCGTGCACCGTACCGGGCAGGAAGAAATTCATCGCGTTGTAGAGCAGCGTGTACCACTCGGGCAGCGCGGCAATGTTGGAATAGTGGACGCTGAAGGGCATGAGAAGGATCTTCGTCCTTCCCTCATCCCTGAGCAGAAGAAGAGGGTTGGTATCGCACGACATCAGCATATGGTAGTCGGCGCTCAAAGTGAGAAGGGCATACCTTGTCACCGTGATCTCGGACGCCTTGATGTTGCTCATGATCGGATGGTCCTCTTCCGCGGAGAGATACATGGATTCGGTGTACGTCTGCGGGGTCGCCATGACGGAAAATCCCGCACCCGCGGGGGCCTTGTCGGGCGCAGAGAGGAACACGACGCCGTCGATGGGAAGAACGTCGGGCATCGCGTCTTCATAGATGTAAAAATCGTACCCCGACGTGATGAAAGCGTCTCTGTCCTCGTGCCTCACTTCGGTGACGCGGATGTCCCAGACGCCCATGAAACGGTTTCTCAGGATGTCGAGCGCGCTCGAGAAGAAGGGGTTGGGCTCGGCGCTGCAGTAGAGAAGGTTGACGACCTCCTTCCTGCCGCCGTAGATGTGATATGAATTGTCCTGCCCATAGGAGTCGCTCTCTTCGATGTTGATGTCGATCGAATTGTAGGACGTGAAGGCGTCCGTTTCCTGCAGATCGACATAGCTGTAACCGTCCGTGTCCTCGCCGCCGCCCTTGCGAAAGACGATCGTCTGCGTACGGTCGCCGCTGCAAAATACGGTCTGCTTGAGCGGGACGGTCTTGCCGCTTGAATCGAGCGTCGCATTGGCGCCGTTCACCTTTACTTCGACCTCGAGTTCCCTCTCGGTGCCGTAGCAGGCGACCTCGACGGTGAGCGAATAGTACCCGTCGTCGAGCTCCGCCTCTGCATTGAGGATGGCGGCATTCCATTCCCCGCCGTCCGAGACGGGAACGATGGTGATGATATCATCGGCGTAGTAGGTGTACTGCGTATCCGTATAGAGATAGATCTTGGCGGTAGGATCGTCCGCAAAGATGTCCTCGCAGAGGCCGATCGCGCCGTCGATGTCCGAACTGCCGTATGAACAGCTCGTCTCCTCTTTGAGACCTTCGAGGATCTCCATGAGGGAGCCGCGGTTGGTGCGGTCCATTCTCGTCGCGATGAACTCGGGCTTGTCGTCCGCAAGGATGACGGAGAGCGTTCCGTCCTCCGTCAGGACGTCGTCGGCAAGTTCTTCCACACTGTTCACTGCACGCAGGAAACGCGTCTCGCCGTTCGCCTCGGTGTACATGCTCGCCGAGGAATCGATGATCGCGATGACGTCCGAACGGTCGGTGTTGCGGTTGTAAGCGAGCGCGGGCCGCGCGACGATGAACGCAATGGACGTGAGGATGAGCAACTGGCAGAGGAAGATCAAGATATTTCTGAGTTTGTTGATCGGGATCTTTCTCTTCTTATACTTTAAGCTGAGCTGCCAAACGTAGGTACTTGAGACGTGCTTGACTTGATAGTTCGGCCGAATGATATAGATGAGAATGAGTACCGGGATCGTCAGAAGAGCCAGTAGTCCCAGCGGAACTAACAAATCAAATCTCATGACATGACACCTGCCTTGAGGAGCCCGCCGAAGAGCTCCCGTTCGATGGATTTATCGCAGACTGTGGAAAGGAATCCCGCCTCGCGTGAGTTGCAGAAGGACCTCAGGTCCTCGCGGAAATCGGCGAGCGCCTCCTGATAGGCGTGGAGCATGCCGCGGGTGATGCGGAGTTTCATGTTCCTTCCGTCCTCCATGCCGAGCGATTCGGAGTCGATGAGATTGATCCTTCCGTCGTAGTCGGGATCGTTCTCGTCGGGGGTGAGCACCTGTATGAGCAGGACCTGACGTTTCTTATAGGTGAGAAAGTCCACCGCCTTCTTCCAGTCGCTCTCGGTCATGAAGTCGGAGATGATGACGGAGAGCCCGTCGTTCGTCCCCGCGTCGGGAGAGTTGGCAATGGCGGCGCCGAGGTCGGCCTCGCCGTCGAATTCTGTGTTTTCGAGCTGTGACATCGCACGGAAGAAACTCGTTTTCCCCACGATCGTGCCGAAGGGGTCCTCGCATACATTGCCCTTGATGGCTTTGAAGGACACTTTATCCATATTATGAACGGCCAAAAAGCCCAAAGCCGCTGCGAAAGCGATGGCATAAGCCCCCTTCCGCGGCGCCTCTTTCCCCATGGACGCAGAGCAATCCAGATAGAGACGGACGTGCATCTGCCGTTCATCTGTGAACAATTTCAAAAAGTATTTTTCGAATCGGCTATACAAATTCCAGTCGATCCTTCTGATGTCGTCGCCCAGCATGTATTCACGGTAGTCGGCAAATTCCACCGTCTGGCCGTACGTCTTAACGAGATGCTTGCCGCCGAAAAATCCGGCAAGGTTTGCCCTCAGATTCAGGGCAAGCGTCTCAAGACGGCTGAAAAACGCATCGTTCAAGTAGCTGACTTTCATTATTTTTTACCGAACAGACCGCGCTTTTTTTTGGGTGTTTCCGTTTCTTCCTGCATTTCCTGCCCTGCCTCTCCTTCAAGAGGGTCGGGCTCCTTGTTTTCTTCGGCGAATGCGAGCGTCGAATTCTCGGGAACGGGCAGCTTGTTCTTCTTGCTGACCTCGGCAAGGATCATGGAGATGATCTTGTCGGCCGAGACGCGCTGTGCGATCGCCTCGAAGTTGAGCTTGATCCTGTGGCGAAGAACGGGATAGGCAAGCTCGTTGATGTCGTTGTAGGCGACGTTGAATCTGCCCTTGATGAGCGCCATGACCTTCGCGGCCGAGATGAGCGCCTGCCCCGCACGGGGAGACGCGCCGAGACGCACATACTTCTTTGCGGTCTCGCTCGCGCATTCGCTGTCGGGGTGGGTCGCCGAGCAGAGCATCATCGCGTAACGCAAAACTTCCTCCGCGACGGGGATCTGGTTGGCCGTCTCACGCATCTTTAAGAGCTGTTCGCCCGAACAGACGGCGTCGGCGACTTCGGCCATGGTCTTTTGGGTGAGGTTGACGATCTCCATGAGTTCGTCGAGCCCGGGATTGGGAACGATGAGTTTGAACATGAAACGGTCCATCTGCGCTTCGGGGAGCGGATAGGTACCGTCTTGCTCGATGGGGTTCTGCGTCGCAAGGACGAAGAAGGGTTCGTTGAGCTTTCTCGATACGCCCATGACAGTGACGGTATGCTCCTGCATCGCCTCGAGCAGAGCCGACTGCGTCTTGGGGGTCGCACGGTTGATCTCATCGGCAAGGATGATGTTGGAGAACACGGGGCCGGGCTGGAAACTGAATGTCGAGTTTCCGTTGTCGTCTTTTACGATGATGTTCGTACCCGTGACGTCCGCAGGCATCAGGTCGGGCGTGAACTGGATACGGGCGAAGGGCAGGTCGAATACCCGCCCGAGCGTCCTCACGAGCCTCGTCTTGCCGACGCCGGGGACGCCTTCCAAGAGGACGTTGCCGCCTGCGATCATCGCGATGACCGTCCCTTCGACGACTTCTTTCTGGCCGATGACGTCGCGGGAGATCTGCTCGAAGATTTTGCTGCTTAACTCACTGAATTGCTTGATGTCGTTTTCCGTTACCATGATTTTCTCTCTTTATATTTTTGTTTTTTTGGTGCTGAAATGATCAACCGCCGATCTCGCCGTCGCCGCCGAGGCCGCTGTCGCCCGAGCCATCGCCCGAGCCGCCCGTCGTGCTGCCGGGCTGAAGGGAATCAAAGTAGTCGTTGATCCCGCCCTTGAGGTCCTCGCCCATGGAGTCGTCGGAACCGAGACGGTCGTTTGCGGAGCTGTGGTCCTGATCGTAGGAGTCGCCGTAGTAGGTGTCGCCGTCGATGATCTGGTTGCCCGGATCCGATGCGCCCGAGCCGCCGTTGCCCGTACCGTTGCCGTTACCGGAGCTATTCTCACTGGGAGTGGGCGGAGCGTCGGGATCGGGCGGCAAGTCGTTATCATTGTGGGGCCGACTGTCGATGTCGGGCATGTTGAACTGGGGAGCCTGCGCGTCGGTATAGCTTTCCGAATACTTCAGGAATACGGCTGCAACGTCGATGTCCTTCTTGACGTTGAGGTCGTGGCGGTAGGCGTCTGTGACGCCGTCCGTCCAGCCGACGAAGATGTGCGTTTCATCCTCGACGGCGAGCACGGCGAAGGGAGCGTCCTCCCCTTCCGTGACGGTGATCTCTTCGGGAACGGGATCGGTGTTCTCCCAGTCGTCGGTGTACTTGACGATGGTGCCGCCCTCGGAGCTGACCCAATAGGAGACCGTGTAGGTCTCAAGGGTCTTACTGCCCTCGATGAGCTCCACGCCGCTCGGGATGACGTCGGCGACATAGAGCGATCCGACGGTGAGCGACGAGGCGCCGAGAACGAGCGCGACGCTGAAGGAGATGATGAGCCCTGCCGAGAAACTGAGCTTGACGAGCATATGGTTGACAGTGCTGAGGGCATTCATGGTGTCCTCTCTCTGTTTCAATGCGACGTAGGAAGTGTCGTTTTCAAGCTCGACCATGGTGAGAACTCTCTCTTCGAGACCGAGTTTATCGACGCGTTTGGCGATCGCTTTGGCCGTGGGACGGTACAGCTTGATGTAGAAGAGCGGCGTAAGGCCTGCGAGCAGGGCCGCAAAGATCCCGAGGCCGAGCCAAAGGCCTGCCTTGAATCCCGTGAACCAGCTGATGAGCACGGTGACGGCAAGTGCGCCGAGCGCGATCCCGCCGCTGAGAAGAACTGCCTTCATGACGCCTTCACGGGCGATCCGTGCATAATACTTCTTGAAAACGTTGTTTGCCATAGTAGTTACCTCCTTATTATTTTCAAAATTTTACCTTTTTTTGTGTTGAAATTTGTACTCTTTTAAGAAACGCATACGCCTCCGCGCGACCGATAGGGTCCGTGCGGAGGTTTTTGCTACTCAGATTGAGCTTGTTTCTGCGGATCTACCGCGTTTGCTTTTGCTCAAGCCTCGGGTTCGTAATCGAACACGATGTTGGCTTCGAGCTGATAAGCCGCATTCGCCGCCCAGTCGAGGCCGACCAACGAGCTGATGTAGGAGCGCGAGGCCGTGAAGTAGATCGTCTGATCCTTCGTCCAGTCTGCGAACGCGCCGCGGGTGGTCATGCCCGAACCGCAACCGATGCTCTCGATGTTGTCGTAGATGACAAGTTCGGTGAGCGAAGGGCAGTTCTCGAAGGCCTGGTTGCCGATCGACTTGAGGCTCTCGGGCAGTTTCACGCTTGCAACGCTCGTGCAGTCAAGGAAGGTGCCGCTGCCGACTTCGGTCACGCCTTCGCCGATCTCGACGCTCTTGACGCTGCTGTAACGGAAGGTCCCGCTCATCTTTATATCGCGTTCGACGCCGTCGGCCGTGCTCTTGATCTCGACGTGGTCGAGCTCGTCACAGTTCTGGAACATATAGTTGCCGAGCGTGGTCACCGTGCCGGGGAACACAACGTTTTGCACCTTACTGTAAGCGAACATATAATTCCCCAACGAGACAGCCGTATCAGAGAAGGTGACGTTCTTGATGCCCTCAGTGTATTCAAAGGCATTCGTTCCGATCGTCGTGACGTTCTTGAAGTCCTCTGCGGTGAGGTCGCTAAGCCCTTTCACATGCGAGTAGACATAGTTGCCGATCTCGGTGATGCTGTCGGTGAGCTGAAGGGAGGACATCGTGCTGCCGTAGAACATGTAGTTGTTGATCTTGGTCACGTCCTTCGGGAAGGTGACGGACTGGAGCCCCGTCGTATCCTTGAAGGTACCTGCAGGCACATCGGTAAGACGGTCGGGCAGGACGAGGTTCGCGATGCCGGAGGCATAGAACACACCCTTGGTGCCCGATGCACCCGTGGAACCTGCCGCAAACGTGAGGGCTTCCGCCTCAGTCCCCTCTTCGGGATCGAGGAAGTTGACGGTCACAAGCTGTGCCGTTCCCGCAAAGGCGTTCTCTTCGACGCTCGTGACGGATGCGGGGATATCGATCTTCTTGAGCGCACTGTCGGCGAATGCATATTTGCCGATGCTCTTGAGGTTGGCGGGAAGAACGACTTCTTCGACGCTCGAGCCCTGGAAGAGGTATGCGGGCAGATCGGTCATGTCATCGGGAAGGATGACCTTCTTGATGTTGGTCGCATTCAAGAGCAGGTAGGTGAGGAGCTTGAGCCCGCCGTTCGTATCGAGAGGTTTCAAAGCGCTGAGATCGAGCGTGAAGCCATCCTGTACGGCGGCGCCGTAAGGAGCGGCCACAACGGACGTATCATTGGTGCTGAGGTCGAGCAGGCAGAGGCATCCGCTCTGCATGTTCAGCATGGCCATCTTGCTGCTTGCGGTGTTCACGAGGAGCGAGTCGCCTTCGATCGCGAACGCTTCGATCTTGCCGCATCCGTAGAACGGGGTGATGTCGCCGCTCATGCAGAACCATGTCAAGCTCTTGGGAAGGGTGACGGTGCCCGTGAGCCCCGTGTTGTAGAACGCATAGGGAGCGAGACGCTGTATGCCCGAGAAGTCGAATTTCGTGAGATTTTCGCAATCCCGGAACACATAGCTGCCGATCTGCTTGATCTGGCCTTCACGCGTCTTGACTTCCTGAAGATTCGTGCAACCCGCGAAGAGGTAGACAGACGTGGTGCTTGTGGCGTTGCCTGTTGCGCTCGTCATGAAACGGTCGACCTGCGTCTCAGAGATATCGATATTGGTGAGCGAGGTGCAGTTGCGGAAGGTGTACTTCCCAAGGTAGTTGAGGCTCTTGGAGAGTTTCACATCCTGAAGGTTCGTGCAGCCTTCGAACATGTAGTCTGCAAGCGACTTCACCTTGAGGTCGCTGAGGTCGGCGCTCTTCAGGTTCGTGCAGCCTGCGAAGAGGTAGGAGCCCAACGTTCCCGTAAGGGTCGCAGGGAGCTTGATCGTCGTCAGGTCGGGGCAATTCATGAAAGTGGCCATCGTGAGCGTAGTGATGCGCTTGCTGAAGGTGACGTTCTGCACGCCGCTTCCGCCGAACACACCGGGTTTGGAGGAGGAGCCCGCAGTCAGGGCCACAGTCCCTGTGCCGTCTGCAAAGATGACGTCCTTGAGGTCCACGCAGTTGGAGAACGCGCCTTCAAAGACTTTCGACGCCGATGCGGGGATCGTGACGGAAGTGAGGCCGGAGTTCGCGAACGAGTAGCGGCCGAAGTCGGTCACATTCTCCAAATTGATCTTCGTGAGGCCCGTGCAGTTCTGGAAGGCATAGCCGCCGATCTGTAAGAGCGTGGTCGGAAGAATGACTTCGTTGATGGACGTGCAGCCCGCGAACAAGTAGCAATCGGTGCCGGTCGTGACTTTCGTCGTCGCGGACGAGCTGAAACGGACGAGGCCCTGAAGGCTGCTGAGATCGATCGTGCCGTCCCTGGACGAGTTGATCCTCTTGAGCGAGGTGCAGTCCTGGAAGGTCCTTACGCCGAGATGTGTGAGCGTCGTACCCGTGGGAAGGATGACTTCCTCGAGGTTGGAGCAGCCGTCAAACACATACGACCCAAGGCTTGCAAGGCCTGTGAGCGCGCTCAGGTCGATCTTCTTGAGGCCCGTGCAGTTCTGGAACATATGGTCGATGTTCTTGAAGTCCGTAATGGTGCCGAAGGAGACGTTCTCGAGATTCGGGCAGTCCATGAACATGTACGTCGAGACCGCCGAGACCGTCGCGCTCTTGATGCCTGCTCCCGCGAAACCATAGCCCGCAGGGAATGCCGTATCTTCAAGCCCTTCGATCGTCTCGAGGTTGCTGCAGCCGACGAACATCCTGCCGCCTGCCGACTTGACAGAGGACGGGAACACAAGTTTCTTGAGGCCCGTGTCGTTGGCGAAGGTGTAGAGGCTGTAGCTCGACGTCCCGGGAGCGGTGCCCGCGGAGGTGCCGAAGTACTCGAGCTTGGTGAGGTTGCTGATGTCGAACACGCCGTTATCCTGCGTGCCGAGCAGAGGGCAATCTGCAAAGGCAGCGGTGCCGATGTAGACGATCGAGCTCGGGAGCTTCACCCTCGTGAGGTTTTTGTTGCCCGAGAAGAAGCCGTAGAATATAGGGGACGAGGAGCCGCCCGTAGGGATCGCCGTGACCTTCGTGCAGGCCGAGAGATCGATCTCAGCCGCGCCGCTGTTCGCGAACATGTAGGTGCCGAGCTTTTCGACGGAGGCGGGCAGCTTGATCTTGAGCGGGCTCGCGCTCTTGATGCCAGCGTACATGAACACGCCGTTGTAGGCCGCGCTCACGGAGGAGCCGAAGTTGCCGTCGCCGAAGGTGGAAAGGTGCGTCGCCTGCTCGAGGTTGATGGATTCGAGTTTCCAGCAGTTCATGAAGGCGCCCTTGCCGATGCTGCCGAGCGTGCTGCCGGGCATGAGGACGACGCGCTTGAGGTTGATGCAGTTCTGGAAGGCATAGTCGCCGATGGAGCGGACGCTTGCGGGGATGTAGACGACTTCGAGCGACGTCTGGTTGGCGAATGCGCTCGCACCGATCGAGGTGCCGCCGTCTGCGATCCTGAAGGTGGTGTTGGAACCTGTAAGTTCGCCATAGACGAGCTTGACAGCTCCCCTCGCGCCGTTCTCCTTCGCGTAGATGATCGGAAGGGTCTCATCGGACTCAAAGTACGGGTTGCCCTTATCGATCTCGATGGTCGTAATGGACGCGCATCCCGAGAGAGCGCCCTCGATCGAGGAGACAGAGGCTGAGAGGTTCAGCGTGGTGAACGCTGTGCAGGACTTGAAGAGGTTTGCGCCGAGCTCGATGCCCTTCTGCGCAGACGATTCGGGAATGGTAAGGCTCGTGAGGCCCGTCTTGGAGAAGGCGAGGTCGCCGATCTTCTCAAGGAGACCCGTCTCCTCTGCAAACGTGACTTCGGTGAGGTGCGTAAGGTTGGCGAACGCGGACGCGCCGATCTCCTTGACGTTGGCGGGGAAGGCAAAAGACGTGAGGCCCGAGCAGCCCGCAAACACGGTGTTACCGAAGGTGAGCGGGGTCTCCGTCTCGCCAAACACGAACTGCGTCAGCGCGGTGTTGCTGCTGAATGCGCTCGCTCCGATGGACTCGAGGAGATTGTCTTGGACCGTCGTGACCTTCGTGAACTTGGCGTTCGTGAAGGCGCTGGTGCCGATCGAGGTAACGGAGGCGGGGATGACAAGTTCGCCCGCGAGCGTACCCGTGTTGAAGGCCGAATTTCCGATGGTCTTGAGGCCCTCGGGGAGGGTGAGCGACGTCAGTTTGGACGACGCAAAGGCGCTGTTACCGATCGACGTGAGCCCTTTGTTGAAGGTGACTTGGGCAAGAGAGGAATAGCTGAAGGCCGATTGCCCGATGGACGTCACGCAAGCGGGGATCTCGATCGACGTGAGGCCGGTATAATAGAAGGCGTTATCGGGAATGGAGGAAAGCCCTTGCTTCGGGAACTCGATGGATCGCAGATTCTTGGTATAGCGGAACGCTTTTGTTCCGAGCTCAAGCGTCTTGGTATCCTCCGCGAACTTGATGTGCTCGACGTAGCTGTACTGTTTCTCACCGTGCTCCCCGCTGGTCGTATAGAACGCGTGCGAACCGAGATAGGTCAGACGTGCGGGGAAGGTGATCGTGGTAAGATCCTTCATCGTCCCGAAGAGACTGGTGTAGAGCTCGGGAGCGCTGCCGCTCGACTTCGTGACATAGGCGTCCTCGATGCGGAGCCCTTCCGTGCCGCCCTCGTCGAAGGTAAACGTCGTGATGTTGTTGGTAGAGTAGAATGCGCGCGACTGGATGGACGTGACGGTCTTGGGAACGTTGACGGTCTTAAGGCCTGTGCAGTTGTAGACGAGATAGTCCGGCATCACTTCCATGCCTGCCGGGAATCTGATCTCGGTGAGCGAAGGAAGGCGGGAGAACGGCGACTGGTTGCTGTTATTCGAGTTATAGTTGAACTCGATCTTCGTGCCCTGCGATTCGCCCGTGGCGGGATCGAACGTCTCGACGGCGTCCGCAAAGATGACCTTGGTGAACTTAAGTTCCGTGTGATCATTATAACCCGACCTTGAGAAGGCGAGCGGGCCGACGCTGTGGATGTACGGGGAGATTTTGATGACGCCCTCTGCCCCATCGGGGATATAGATGACGCTGTCGGGAACGAGAGTCGTCTTGTCGGCGTCCTTCGTGAGTTTGACCTCGCGGAGGCTGTAGAGCACGCTGTCAATGAACTGATAGTGGGTGTTGCCTTCGGCGATCTTGAATTCCTTGAGGCTCGTGCAGCCCGTGAACACGGCGAGGTTCCCGTAGGTGGCGTTCATTCCTAAAGACTCGACGTTCTTGGGAATGGTGAATTCGATGAGCGAAGTGCAGTTTGCAAAGGCGTTGCTGCCGATGCTCTTGGTACGCTCGGGCAATTCGACGGTGGTGAGGAGTTTGCAATCCTGGAAGGCGGAAGCGCCGACGTCGAGGTCTGCCGTCCCCTTCACCTCACCCGTTGCGTTCTCCGTAAACGTGACGGAAACGAGACCCGTGCAGCCCTTGAAGGCTTCGTCGCCGATACGGACGACGTCCTTGTGGAAGGTGATCTCCGTGAGACCCGTTCTGCCGCTGAACATACCGGAGGGAACGTTCGTGATCGTTGCGGGGATCTTGTAGGGTTTGTTCCAATCGGTCGGGAAGAATACGAGCTTGGTCTGTTCGCTGTCGTAGACGATACCGTCCTCATCCCTATAATAATTGGGATTCCCTTCTGCGATGTTGACTTCCTTCAGGTTGGTGCCGAAGATATCCGTGACCTCGAGGGCGGGAACTTCGGGCCCCAAATTGACGGTAGCGAGATAGGAAGCTTTCCGATAGATGCCCTCGAAGGCGCCCGCGGCGTACTCGACACTCTCTCTGCCTGCGGTCGTGACATTGACGACATTCAGATTGCTGCTCGTCGTCAAACCTGTCATGCTGCCGAAGGCGTTTGCGCCGAGCTTTTCGAGGTTGGCGGGAAGGGTGAGTTCCAAAAGGCCTGTGGTATAGGACTGAGGATAACTCGAGCTATAGGAAGAATTCCACCTCTCGCCGAGGAAGGCGCGCTCGTCGATGGTGAGGCCCAAATCGTCCTTATCGCCCTTAAAGATGAGCTCGGTGAGCCCCGTCGTGCCCTCGAAGGCGCCTTTGCCGATGTATCTGACTTCGGCCGGGATGACGATCTTCTTGAGTGAGGATACGTTCTTGACGGCCTCTTCGCCGATGGCGGTGATGCCCTTGGGAACGATGAATTCGCTTGCGCGGCTGCCCGATGTGGCATTCTCGGGAATGTAGGCGTTGCCGTTTTCGTCCACGCGCCTGTAGTTGGGATAGTAAATGAGCCTGTAGCCGCTGTATGTATCGTCCTTCTGAACGAGGAGACCGTCGATAGAGCTGAACATGCCGCCCTCTTCGATGCTGACATAGGCAAGCCATGTGAGTTTCTCAAAGGCTTCCTTGGGATTTTTGTTCAAGCGTCTCGGAAGAGTGATGTTCGAGATATAAGCGACAGAGGTCGATTCATTCGGATCGCCGAACGCACTGGCGACGATGTTGAGTTCTTCCGCCTCGGGCACGCCTTCCTGCACGGGCAGGAAGTTGATCGTCGTGAGGTTCCTGAAGTTATAGAACGCGGTCTGCTCGATCAATCTGACCGTCGAGGGGATGTTGATGACCGTCATAGGGCAGCTGCCCGTGTAGGTGGAGTAGGAGCGGAAGGCGCCCTGCGCGATCGTGCTGACGCCGCAGACTTGGCCGTCGACCGTCGTGATCGTCGCGGGAATGGTGTATTCGGTATCCTGACGTCCGTAAGGATAATACTTGAGCTCCATACGGCCGTTATCCGCATTGGCGTTCCAATAGAACAGGACGCCGTCAACGGAATAGTAGACCTGATCTGCCTTGTACTCGGACTGTGTATCATAGATATTGATCTGCGTGAGCTTGGGGCAGTTCTGGAAGCAGAGGCCGTTCGTACCGAGAAGAATGCTCGAGATGGTGTCGGGGATATTGATCTTCTCCAGATAAGGGCTGTTGGAGAAGTCGCCAACCTGCTGAATGAGACGGCCGTTCCAGATGTAAGGGATCTTGACTTCAGTGACGTAGTTGATGCCTTCGCCCTTGGACGCGACCAACAGTTTGGTCTCGGAATCCTCGGAGATGGACAAAACGGGAGCCCACGAGGCGATCAAAGTGACATCGTGCGCGACGAGATAATCGCTCGTGCTCTTGCCGGTGAAGTCTGTGTAGCGGGCGTTGGTGCTGTCGAACCAACCGGCGAACGCATACATCTCGTACCTCGGCAAAATTTCGGGCACGGGAAGTTTGAAATCGGAGCCGAAGGAGACAGTGATCGTTTCGACGATCGCTGCGCCATAGAGGCCGACGTTGAAACTGATCTTGTACTGGTTGGCGTTCCACTTTGCATAGACGGTACGGTTGTACTCGTCCTCGAAAGCGGGACCCTCGAAGGGATTGCCGAGGCCGCCCTTCTGCGAGAACCAACCGCCGAAGGTATAGCCGTAGTAACCGGGTTTGGGAAGTTCCTCTTCCTCGATCGGATCGCCCTTGGCCTTGAAGAGAGGCGCGAACGTGCCTTCGCCGCCGTCCGTATCGAACTCGATGGAGTAGACCATGACCTTCACGGTCTTCCAGTCGGGAGTATTCGACTTGATGGCGACGGAGATGGTCGTCTCGCCCGCCTCGGTGAAGGTGACCTTGTAGGAATTGGCAGCGCTGACCTCTTGCTGTTCGCCCTCGCCGACCTTCACGAGGAAGGTGTCATAGCCGAACACGGCGTTCCATGTGACATAGCCGCCCTCGTACTTGATGTCCCCCATCTCGCCGTTGCGGATGGTGAAGTCGGGCGTGGCAAGAGAGTTCTGCGCGGAAGAAGAGCCGAGCGCCTGCACTGTGCAGACAAATTCGGACTTGCTCTTGTCATAGTACTGCGCAAGGTCGAACTGGTTGCTCGACGCGGGATAGGTCTTTCCGTCAAAGACGACCTGATAGCTGCTTGCGCCCTCGACGTCGTCCCAAGCGATCGTCGTCGAGCCTGTGAGGTGAAGATTCTCGGGCGTCGCAAGGCGGGCCTTGGTATAGTTATACTGTGCCGCAGCGGGAGAGATCCAGCCGAACGCAACGGGCGCGACAAAGACGGAGATCTGTCCCTTATTATAATATTGTAAGTCAAATTCCGTTGCGGAACCGATATTCTTATTGAAAACTTCACCGCCGTCAAGGAAAACGGTGACGACATAGGAAGAAGCATCGCTCACAGCGTTCCACTTTGCGGTGTCGCTGTTCGTGTCGACGGTGAGACCCGTGACGGCAGAGAGCGTTTTCTTGAAATTGAAGGGCTCGGACTGAGACTCCACATAGCCGTCCGCAGCGGCGCGCACGGTGAAGGTGATGCCGTCCGTCGTCATGTCGCAGAGGCTGAAGTCATAGCTCGTCTTTGTGCCGAGGTCGAGATCGGTGTGCGAATGCGTGGTCGTATGCTCGGCCGTGCCGCAGTTGACGGTGAGATAGTAATGCGTCGCATGAGAGACGGAATTGAAGAGCAGGGTGTTCCCCTCCACCTTGAAATCCGTGACGTGGGCGAGCGCCTTATTCTTATAGTAAGCCGTCGTGGTCTTGCCGTTGAGCGTGATCTTGACGACATAGTCGCCTTCCTTCTCATTCGAGAAATCCACGTCGTAGCTCGTGGCGACGGTGCTCTCGCTGACGATGGCGACATTGTCGGGATCCGTGACGCTGACCGTGTAGTTGTTGTTGCCCGTGCGGCCGCGCCAGTTGATGCCGCTCTCCGTGACGGAGACGGCAAGTTCGAAATCTTTCATCTCATCCCAAACGGCATAGAGCGTGATGGGCTCCTCGATGAGCTGTTCCTGATACTGCGCCGTCAGTCTGTCCGCCGTGCCGTAATCGCTGTACCACCAACCGATAAAGGTGTGGCCCTGCCATTCGGGCGTGGGAAGAGAGAACAGCTTGTGGCCGACCGTCGTCTGCGCGTCAATGGGATCCGCGCCGAGGTGGTTGGCGTCAAAAGAGACGGGGAACTCGGGATCGATATTCTCCACAAAGCGTGCGTAGAGCGTAAGGTTTGCCGTAATGGGCTGGGCAAACGAGAACTGGCTCTTATAGTCGCTGTCCGTATACCAGCCGACGAACGTCGTGCCCGTCTTGGAGGGATCGGCGGGCTTTTGCGCCGTTTTCCCGTTCATGACGGCAAGGTCGGAAACACTCGATCCACCTGCCGTATCGAACTTGACGGTATAATTGATTTTCCTCAAAAATCTATAAGAGCTATTGTTATAGGAGAGCGTGACGACGTCGTTGTAGTAGTTGGCGGTATATGTCGAACCGCCCTCTGCGCTCAGCGTCAGAAGTTCTCCGTCCTTTGTATAGCTACCGGATAAGTTCTTTCCTTCGATGGAAAGGGTGAAGGTGTTCCCGAGGACGAGCGACAGGTCGTAATCTCCCGCATCTGCTGCGTAGTAATAGTCGCCCTGCTCGGCGCTCGGTACAGGATCGGATTGATTTTCCACGGGATCATCATCGCAAGCAACAAACAGCATGCCAACGCAGAAGAAAAGCGCCACGATGAGCCAAGTGGACAATCTTTTTAGAGATCTCGTCATAATACAAACTCCTTTTTGTATTTATTCATCCCGACTATGCGTTCGATCCTGTATTCGAAACCACGCATAGACGTAGACGCTGCCAAAATTATCTTGGCATAATTATAATATCATAACCTAATCTTATTTGTCAAACGATTCACTTCATATGTGCGGCGTCTATCCATAATTATTTTTTATGGATTCCATAAGCGTAGCTTTTTAATAAATGCATAAAAACGTGAATTTTTGTCCGTTTTATGCACCTTTTGTTCAAAGTGAGCTTTTTTGCGACAAATTTTTCATGAAATGTTAAAAATTATCGTTTTTTCTGGGTTTTCCGACGGGGTCTTTCGCCCTCTTCTCCCAAAAAAATTTTTTTGCCGTCACGGGGCCTTTCCGCTCTGTCATATGCTGAAAAGAGAGGCTTTTTATGTTGATCTCCTGCTGTATGATCGTACGGGACGAGGCGGACACCCTCCCCCGCTGTCTCGGGAGCGCCGCGGGGCTCTTTGACGAGCTCGTCATCGTTGACACGGGCTCCGTGGACGAAACGCTGAAAATCGCGTCCTATCATACCAAAAACGTATATTCCCTTCCGTGGACGGACGACTTCTCCCGTGCGCGGAATGCGGCGTTCTCGCACGCGACGGGAGACTATCTCCTGTGGCTCGACGCCGACGACGTCGTCGAACGGGCAGATCTTTCGGCCTTCCGAGCCTTCCTCGAAAGGGAGCGGCCCGACATGGTCTATTGCCCCTACATCTCGGGCCCGCTCGTCTATGAGCGGGAGAGATTCCTGCGGCGGGAGGCAAACTTTGCGTTTGTCGGGCGGGTGCACGAGGCGATCCCCCCGCGGGGGAATGTCCTGCGCTATCCCCTCTCCGTCCGCCATCTGCCCGAGGGGAAACCGCACGGGCGGCGCAATCTCGACATCTATCTGAAGTGGGCCGCCGAGGAGCCCCTTTCTCCGCGCGACCTGTTTTACTACGGCAGGGAGCTCTATGAAAACAGGCTGTATCACGAGGCGGCGGGGGTGCTCGAACGCATGCTCTCGGGCGAGGGTTGGTACGTCAACAAGATCGCGGCGTGCGAGGTCCTCTCTCACTGTTTTGAGCACATAGGTTGCGAAAAAGAGGCTCTTGGCGCCCTCTTTCAAAGCTTTCAATTCGGCGAGCCGCGGGCCTTTATCCTGTGTGAGATCGGGAGAATTTTTCTGAAACGGGGGGAACTGCGCGAGGCGGCTTTTTGGTACGAGAGCGCCCTCTCCTGCCGTGACCATACGGCCGAGGGGGACTTTGAAGAGCCCGACGCGCGGAGCATCACGCCCCTTCTTCAGCTCGTCGTGTGCCATTGGCGGCTCGGCGACCGCGAGAGAGCGTACGCGTTCCACAAAAAAGCGGAGGCCATCGCCCCCGCGCATCCCTCTGTCGTGTTCAACCGTTATTTTTTTGAAAGTGCCCACCACCCGGACAATGCGTCATCCTGAAAGGAACGAAGGATCTACTTGAAAAAAGTCCCCCGCTCATTCTGCCCCGCGCGCATTCTTATTGCACCAAGCGCGGCACGAGGAGCGTAGCGACGAAGTAGCGTAGCCGAAGGATCCCTGCAAATGGGCGGAGCAGATAAGGCTCCTCCCGAGGAGGAGCTGTCACCGCAGGTGACTGAGGTGGGCATGTTCGGCGCCCATTGGCTGCCCCCGTGTCCCCCGCGTCATCCTGAGCCGCCGCCATAGGCGGCGTGTCGAAGGATCCCGAAAAACGAAGTCCGTTTTTTCATCCTCGGGATCCATCGCTACGCTCTGAATGACGCATTGTCAGCGAGCGCAACCCCCTCCCCTACCCCTCCCCCTTCAACGAGGGAGGGCGAGATACAGGCTCAGGATGATCGTTTCCTACTCCCACTCGATGGTTGCGGGGGGTTTTGAGGTGATGTCATAGACGACGCGGTTGGCGTGCTTGACTTCCCCCGTGATGCGGTTCGAGACCCTCTCCAACACTTCATAGGGAATGCGGGCCCAATCAGCCGTCATGGCGTCGGCGCTCGTAACGGCGCGGAGCGCGATGACGTTCTCATACGTTCTGAAATCCCCCTGCACGCCCACCGTCTTGCTGTCCGTGATGACGGCGAAGTACTGCCAGATCTCCTTCTCGAGGCCCGCCTTGAAGATCTCCTCGCGGAAGATAGCGTCGGCGTCGCGGAGCGTCTCGAGCTTTTCTTCGGTGACTTCGCCCATGATCCTGATGGCGAGCGCGGGCCCCGGGCAGGGCTGCCGCCAGACGATGCTGTCCGAAAGGCCGAGCTCCGTCCCCAATTTCCGCACTTCGTCCTTGAAGAGGTCGCGGAGAGGCTCGACGATCTCCTTGAAGTCGATGACGTCGGGGAGCCCGCCCACATTGTGATGGGACTTGATGACCGCGCTCTTCCCCTTTCCGCTCTCGATGACGTCGGGATAGATGGTCCCCTGCACCAAAAAATCGACGGCGCCGATCTTCTTTGCCTCTTTTTCGAACACTTCGATGAAGAGCTTGCCGATGATCTTACGTTTCTGTTCAGGGTCGGTGACGCCCTTTAAGGCGGTCAGAAAGAGCGGCCCCGCGTCGGCCTTCACGAGGTCCATGCCGAGCTCCTCGCCGAACACGCGCATGACTTCCTCCGTCTCGCCCTTCCTGTGGAGACCGTGGTCGACGAACACACAGACGAGCTGTTTCCCGACGGCACGGTGGACGAGCGTTGCGGCGACGGCCGAATCGACCCCGCCCGAGAGCGCACAGAGCACCTTCTTTCCGCCGATCTTTTCTCTGAGACGCGCGACCTGCTCCTGCACGACATTCTGCATCGACCAGTCCCCCTTGGCACCGCAGACGGCATAGAGGAAGTTTTTGAGCACTCGGTCCCCGTATTCGGAATGGGCGACTTCGGGGTGGAACTGCACGCCGTAGAGCTTTCGCCCGTCATCGCCGTAGACGGCGACGGGACAGCTCTCCGTGGACGCGAGGACCTTGCACCCCGCGGGCAGCTCTTCGACGCGGTCGGTATGGCTCATCCAACAGACGCTCCTTTGGGGCACCCCGCCGAGCAGGGCGTCCTCTCCGCAGAGGATGAGCTCCTTCTTGCCGTACTCGCTCGCCGCGGCACGGACGACGCTCCCGCCGCGCTTATAGGCGATGAGCTGACAGCCGTAGCAGATGCCGAGAATGGGGATCCCGAGTTCAAAGACGCCCTTATCGACGTCGGGAGCGTTTTCCGCATAGACGCTGTTGGGTCCGCCCGTGAAGATGATGCCGATGGGGCCGAACGCCCTGATCTCCGCGGCGGTCATCTCCGAGGGTTTGAGCTCGCAGTAGACGCCAAGGTCGCGCACGCGCCGCGCGATGAGTTGATTGTATTGCCCGCCGAAGTCGAGCACGAGGATCTTCTGGTGTTGCATGGGTCCCTCCGTTGGAAAAACGCCCGCGTGGGGCGTTTTTGTTTAATTTCTGACAGAATAGTTGGGCGCTTCCTTGGAAATAGCGATGTCGTGCGGGTGGCTCTCGAGAAGGCCCGCATTGGTAATGCGGATGAACTCCGAATTGGTGCGAAGTTCCTCGATCGTCCTCTTGCCGCAATAGCCCATGCCCGAGCGGAGCCCGCCCGTGAGCTGATAGACGATCTCCGAGACGCTTCCGCGGTAGGGAACGCGCCCCTCGACGCCCTCGGGAACAAATTTCTTGGCGTTTTCCTGAAAATACCTGTCGTTCGAGCCCGCCGCCATTGCAGAGAGCGAACCCATGCCGCGGTAGACCTTGAAACTGCGCCCCTGATAGAGTTCGATCTCGCCCGGGCTCTCCATGGTGCCCGCGAGGAGAGAGCCGATCATGACCGCGCTCCCGCCCGCGGCGAGGGCCTTGACGATGTCGCCCGAGTACTTGATGCCGCCGTCGGCGATGATGCGCTTTCCGTGTTTGTCGGCCTCTTCGGCGCAATCCATGACGGCCGTGAGCTGCGGAACGCCGATGCCTGCAACGACGCGCGTCGTGCAGATGGAGCCCGGCCCGATGCCGACCTTGACGATGTCCGCGCCCGCGTCGATGAGGGCCTTCGTTGCCCCCGCCGTCGCGACATTGCCCGCGATGAGCGGAACATAGGGATACTTTTTCTTGATCTCGGCGACCTTCTTGACGACCATCGCCGAATGTCCGTGCGCCGTGTCGACCGCGATGACGTCCACTTTGGCCTCGACGAGGGCAGCGACGCGTTCCATCGTATTCGCCGCCGTGCCGACCGCCGCACCCACGAGGAGCCGTCCGTTCCTGTCACGCGCGGAATTGGGATATTGAATGGATTTTTCGATGTCCTTGATCGTGATGAGCCCCTTCAGATACCCCGCCTCATCGACGAGAGGGAGCTTTTCGATGCGGTGCTTGCCGAGGATCTTTTGCGCCGCCTCGAGCGTCGTGCCGACGGGCGCCGTGACGAGGCCGTCCTTGGTCATCACGTTCTCGATGGGTTGGTCGAAATTTGTTTCGAAACGCAGGTCACGGTTGGTGAGGATGCCGACGAGCTTGCCCTTCCGCGTGATGGGAACGCCGCTGATCTTGTACCGTTCCATGAGCGCGACGGCGTCGCGGACGAGCGCAGTGGGCTCGAGATAGAAGGGATCGGTGATGACGCCGTGCTCGGACCGCTTGACCTTGTCGACTTCTTTGGCCTGATCCTCGATGGACATGTTCTTGTGCAGGATCCCCATGCCCCCTTCCCGCGCCATCGCGATGGCGAGCTTGGATCCCGTCACCGTATCCATGGCCGCGGAGATGATGGGGATGTTGAGGCTGATCCCGTCGCACAGGGTGACACGCAGATCCGTCTCCCTCGGGAGCACTTCGGACGCTTGCGGGATGAGCAGGACGTCGTCGAACGTCAAACCTTCCTTGATGATCTTACGCATTGGCATTTTCCTCCAAGATATTTACGATCGCGTCATATTGGCTGTTGTGTTCGAATCCCCCTTCGCGGATGGCGGAAAGGAGCGCGGCTCTTTCGCCTTCTCCCCTCCCCGCGACTTCGGCGGCGAGAGCGATGAGCGGATTCCCGCGCGGGAAAGAGGTCTCCGTCTCCTTCACGGCAAACGCGATGGCGGCGGTCCGCTCCTCTTCCGTCACGGCAAGGCGGTACTTCACCCGCGCCGCGATGCCCGTCAGATAGTCCCGATAGCCGTAAGCGGGAAGTTCGTTTTCGTCAATGGAATCGTCCTTGGGCGCACCCGCCTCGCAGTAGGCGGCAAATCCCTCGTCCGCGTAGAGTGTTTCAAAACGGGCAAGCGCCGTCTCGTCGTCGCCGCTCGCCTGTGCGATCAAAAAAGAGCGTGCAAGGCAGTCAAGATCGCCCGAACGCTCGTATTCCGCATATGCAAAATTGCCCGAGACCCCGTCCATGCCGAGCGAGGCCGTCAGCTCCATCATCGTCCTCGGAGCCGCAAAACAGAGAATGACAACGAGAATGACCCCGCACGCGACCGCCGCGCCGAGGGTGATGAGCGCTGTCTTGAGGATCAATTTCTTCATGGCTTTCCGCCTTGAGATCGTATTTTATTTATTCTATCATACACGCAAAAAAAAAGCAACCGTATCGACCTAAAAAAGTCATGAACTTTCCCTCAATTTCATAGGTATAGAGCATGAAAAAACCCTTTATCCCGCTGTTTTTGGCGCTCCTTTTCCCCCTCTTCCTCTCGGGATGCGGAAAACAATACGACTATACCGCCCACATCTCCGAACTCCGCTCGGATATCTTCAGAGCAGAGACGGACGAGTTCTCCGTGACGCTCTCCTGCGTCTCCCGCGAGTACCCCTACGCCGCCGACGGCGTCGCCTGCCCGAGATCGGACGTCGTCGAGATCTCCCTCGTCCCCGCCTCGGCCGTCGATGAGGTCTCTGTCTATTTCAAGACAGAGACGGGCGAGCAGGGCGGAGAGATGTCCTTCCGCAATGCCTTCGCCGACTACTTCTTCTCCGAAAGCGTCAGCGCATTCCCCCAAAGTACCGTCTCTATGCGCGTTATTTGGGGCGGAGAGACCCGCGAGGTCACGGCAACGAGTGTCAGGACGGAAGAGACGCTCAAGCCCGATGAGGCCCTTGAAAAGGCCATTACGGCCGAGAAGGAACGCATCGAGAGAATGACGAACGGCGCCTTCCTCGGCGAGTTCCATGTGCGGCTCCTGCGGCGGGACAAGAATTACTATTATGTGGGGATCATCGATCGGGACGGGGAGACGCTTTCGCTCCTTCTCGACAGCATCTCGGGCGAGGTCCTCGCCCGCCGCGACACAAGAGTGTGAGACGGTTTGGAATGCCCCTCATCCGTCACGGCTACGCCGTGCCACCTTCCCCCCTCAGGGTGAAGGCTTTGTGCTCATTCTGAGGGCGATGCCCGAAGGATCCCAGCAAACGGGCGGAATCTATTGACAATACACATTCATTATGTTATAATGAACACAAGCAACAAGGGCCCCTGCCCGGCGGTTGGCTCCTTT
>CANREC010000010.1 GCA_947629535.1 uncultured Clostridia bacterium
GCTCTATAAATTCATCGTCCTTCCACTCGCCCTCAAGTACAATGCCGCTAGCAAGACGAAGTGCTCCGTGACCGTTAAACAAATTGTCCTTAAATTCGCCCTCGTATATATCGCCGTCGGCAAAACGATACACTCCGTGACCGTTACGTTGATCGTACTTAACTTCACCGTCATATACATCCCCGCCGGCATAGGTAATCACCTTGCGCTCGGTTTCAGGTGCAACAGCGGAGCAAGGAGCAGGTTCGGGTTCGGGTTCGGGTTCGGACTTAGACACAACGACAGGCTTAGGCTCGGGCTCGGGTTGAGGATCCGTTGAGGTCTCATCTTGTGTATACAATTCCGGAAAGAGGAATCTCGATGCTTCATCGGCAACTTCCGCGGGTGTCTGGCAATAATCGACGTCTCCGAAGAATCTTTTTAAGAACCGCTCTATGGAGCGGGTCATAGAAACGTTGGAATCACTCCCAGGTCGATATTCGATGCGAATCTTCGCGTCCTTCCCGAATGTTGCTTCAAAATATGGCAGTTCTCCCATCCCATTATCAATGGTTTTATCTTCCCTCTGTATGGCATCGCATGTCATGCTTCTTGAATTGGGAGTTGATACAAATACAATGCCTCGGCTGTTCCCCATGGCTGTTTTCAGCATTGCCCAATAATTTTCGCCGCCAGCTCCCCTGCCATGAGGCAAATCACGGTAAGCCACAAAACAATGGATCTCCTGTGATTCCAATTCTCTGACGAGTTTCTCAACTTCCTGTCTGTCTTTACTTGAATAGGCAATAAATAAATCCCATCGCTCCAATGGATCAAAGCTTTTTCCTTCTTCAATGGCTGTAATATAGTGCTCATATTTTCCGCGGTTGAATTTGCGCTGTTGAAATGCCCGATCGGCCAAATAACGGAGAGCATCTTTCATACGAGGCTCCAAGGGTTCGATCAGATAATCAAGCATTTCACATATTGTCTCCCCCTCTTGGGCGTCAACGTCTAACCGATACAAATAGGCATTGACTGCCGAGGATTCAGATTCATGTTCGGAAACAAAGATGTAAAAATTGGCGAGAACATCGTTGGGAATGATCTCCAAAATCTGTTGAGCATAACGGAGAACAAGGCCAGTTTTTATATTTTGCTCGTGGGCAGCTTCATGGAGCTGTTTGCGATATATTTGGGCTCGTTTTTCCTGCCAAGCCCTAAATTGCTCATACCGTCGGTTCGCATTTTGCGCAGACTGCTCGCACAGCGCTTGAATGCTCACCAAAAATGACCGATCGTCTGCATGCTGGCCGCGCAGCTGTGCCATGATGTCATCCATCAGATTTTTGCGCACGATTTCATCTTTTTGGAGCGCCGAAAATTCCTCTTTGATCGCTTTGATGACGTTCTTTTCCGTTGTCACTTGATGCTCTTCGATTGCGATGAGCCGTCCGATCACCTCAGTCTCGATCAATCCCTTGATCGATCCCGTCGCTTTTTCGGCGTCTTTATCTATGGCGGACATCTCCTTCACAAGCTTGTCCGTCAAGCCTTTCAACATATTCTCTACGGCTTTTTCATCGAGGCCAATCTTGCCCCAAAAGGCAGCGATTTTATTTTTGGTAAAAAACATTTAGAAACTCCTTCGTGTTCTCTTCGTTTCTTTATCCGTTTATCTGTCCGTTACAATTTTGCCTCCGCAACATGCGATCGTGTTGTCCTTAATTACACAATGATATTTTTTCTCGAATTTTTCCATGTCAGCGGCTTGATTGCCGTTCAGCGCAACCGCGATATCCTTTTCCAAATTCTTTGAAGAATGCATATCCATGAACCGTTCGACAATAAATGCCAACACATCCACTGAAAATCCGACTGCGCCGATAATTGCGCCGATTTTTCCGTCACCAAACGATATGTTTCCGTATAACTCCAGTATAGCAAAAAACGTCGCAAAAACCGAGGCAATTCCGAGCAGAACCAAGAAAGCCGACCAAATTTTCCGCCACACAGACCTTCTTTTCCGTTGATATACGCCAAGCCTCAAGGAAGTTACCTTCAACAGATCGTCCTTAAACGCGGACAGCCACTCATCCAGACTGTTGATCAATCGGTTGAAAAACTCATCCATGGTATTTTTTTCATCTTTCGACTGAAAATGCCTGCCACTATAGCTGCAATCACGGCAAAAAGCATCGAAATCTTTCGGGAATTCTTTGATTGCAACAGGTTCCCGCCCGTCACGATATTTGATCTGCATCTTATCGGGAATGATGTAAAGAAGGTCGCACAATTTTGGGTAGTATCTCTTGTAATACTTCTTCAAAAAAACATCATGTTCTAAAATGCTGCCTTTCAATTTTTTCAACAATTCTTGCTTTGTCATAGGTTACTCCTTCCCAATGTATACATTATATCATATAAATACATCTTTCGTCAATTCCTGTAATAAAAAAGTCGCTTGGGAAGTGACGGAAGAGCCCTTTGACGGTCGTCAAAGGGCTCTATATGTTCGATATTTATGCTTTTTTGAGGTATTCCCGCGCCTTTTCCGTGAGGGAGCGGCCGCGGCCCGTGACCGAGATGAACCCGATCTTGACGAGGTACGGCTCGTACTCCGAGGCGTACTTCTTGGGGTCCAGCCCGACCCGTGCGGAGAGCGTCTCCGCCCCGATCACCCCGCTCGTCTCTTCCTCGATCGCGCGGAGGATCTCAAGGTCCTTCTTCTCGAGCCCGATGGGGTCGATGCCGCGCTCCTCGAAGAAGTGCAGTGCGGCGGCAAGGTCGATGTGGGTGGAGAGCCGCTTGCCGTTCTCATCATAGAGCTCGCGGTCGAGCCCCTCGACGAAGGAATTGACATAGCGGATGGAGCCGCGGCTGCGGGGAATACAGACCTCGATCGCCTCTTCCGTGATCGTAAGCCCCTTTGCGGCGACCTTGGTCCTGTAGATCTGTTTGAGTTCGTCGGAGGTATAGTCGACCATCTGGAACTTGAGGCGCAGGCAGCGGTCCTTGATGGTGTTGAGGACCTTGTCGTCGTCCGTCGTGGCGGCGATGAATGTGAACTCTTCGATCGGGATGCGCGTGATGTGGCCCTTGACGTCGGGCGGGGAGACGTAGACCCTGCTCTCGAGCAAGGTGAGAAGGCTGGATTGCAGTTCGTCCGTCAGCATGTGGACCTCGTCGAAGGCGATGACGACGGGTTCGTTCTCCCGTGCGACCTTCATCAGGAAACCCTGTAGCGCCTTCAGCGACTGTTGGCTGTTCCGATACTGGGAACAGTCCATCCACTCGAATCGCACGCCGAGCGCCTTCGCGATGAGCCGCATGAGCGTCGACTTTCCAAGCCCGGGGTTGCCGAAGAGAAGGATGTTGTCGAGATGATGTTTCCCCTCTGCCTTGGCGATGGCGATCTCCTTGAGCAGGACCTTGACGATGTGCTGCTGCCCGATGAAATTCTCCAGTGAGTCGGGCTCATATGCGGGGAGAGCCACCGTCTCGCCCGCAGGCAAGGGCTCGTCCTCATCTTTGAGCTCGTCCGCGTCTTTGGGCCCTTCCTCATCTTTGGGCTCTTCCGCGGAAGGTTCGGGTCCGCCCTCATCTTGGGGCTCCTCGGCGCCTTCGGCTCCGTCCTCATCTTCCGCATCGTCTGCGGGGATCTCCACGGGAAGGGCGGGCATGGGCTCCTTCGGCTGAGGAGAGGCAGGGTCTGCGTCGTCGGCGTCCGTCTCGGGAGGGATGATACCCGTGATGTCGATCCCGCCGTCCCTGTTCCCCGACGGCCTTGCGGCAGGGCTCTCGCCGAACGGGGCGATGTCCTCTTCGGGAAGACCGAAGAACTTTCTGATACGGGGGTCGGCAAGACCGAACTCCCGCACGATCTTGATGTAGCTGCTGCAGACGTCATGCCAATGGCTGAGCTTGGCCTTGACGAGGATGGGGTCGCCGTTGTCCTTGTAGAACTGGGCAGAAAGGCACGCGTCGAGATCCTTGAGTGCGTTCAGCACGCCCCGTTCGTCCCCCGCTCTTGCGGCATGCAGCGCCGCCCTGTACTTTTCACGAAAGATATCCTTGAATTCCATATATGTCTCCTTTGAATTATGATTTTCTGTTTATTCACTGCGTTCCCACGATTTGCCGCAATATGACCCAAATATGAGCGTCAAATATCTCGCGGCAGTCATGGGATCGGACAATTCATTGCTCGGGATATATACCCCTTCACAGTACCACTCATCCGCATTCAAGAACACGGCCCTGTTGAGTGTTGTACACCCGTAAAAGGCGTTTTTGCCAATAGTGACCAATGAGGCGGGAAGGGCGATCTCGCTGAGGCTCGTTCCCCGAAAGGCGTCCTCGCCGATGAACTTCAGCCCTTCGGGCAAACTTGCCGAAACCAAATACTTACGATCTCTAAATGCACCGTTTGCAATGCCGACGGTGTCGTTCGGCAGCTCAGCGGCAGAGACTGTGCTGTCACAATCAACGGCCCATTTCCCCACATAGGAAATGCCCTTGACTTTTTTGAGGGCGCCGCAATTGTAAAAGGCGTCCTCGCCGATCGAGACAATGCCATCCCCCATGTTGATGTTTTTGAGAGCCGTGCAATTGTAGAATGCGCGGTATCCGATCGACGTCACGGCGTTTTCGATCGTAACGTCCGTCAAAGTGCTGCAATCGGCAAATGCCCGACTTGCGATCTCCCCGCTTGTCAGCACGACCTTTTTTAAGTTGGTCGTGGGAATGGAGATCGCGTTCCCCGGCATGGTCGCCTCTTCGATCGGACAGCCGTAAAAGACGGAATTTCCCATAGAAGTGATACTGTCGGGGATCGTGACGCTTGTCAATGCGCTGCAATTATAGAACACGCGGGCGCCGAGAGAAAGGACGCCGTCGGGGAGCTCGATGCTTGTCAGCGAGCTGCAGCCCAAGAAGGTGAAACTGCCGACCGAGGTCAATGCGCTGTCCTCTTCAAACGTTACGCTCTCAAGCGAACTGCAACCGTAGAATACGCTGTCGCCGATGGATGTGACGCTGTCGGGAATGGTGACCGATCTTAAGTTTTCCAATGAAATATTGGCATCCCGATCGACAGACGTCACGGGTTTTCCTCTATATTGAGACGGGATCTCAAGATCTTCCGTCGAATTATCGCAAATGATGTAGGTATAGGTGCCGTCGGGATTTGCCTCAAAGTAGTCGGTGCTCGAAAAGTCGACAAAGGCGATGATGCTTGCGGTCAATGCACTGCCGAACATCGCCCCGCAGAGGCAAAAGATCAAAAAACGGAATACATAGACGCCCCGACGGTTTACAATAAGTCTCAAGGCGAAGAACAGAATAAATAGCAAAATATTCAGTCCGCCCTTCAGATGATCCCATATATCCATGTTCTTCGGCGCAATGCAGAGTTCCCCCAAATAGAAACCGACCAGCACAGCGGCCATACCCGCAAGCGCGCCCGAGATGCCGACGCCGAACTCTTCGGCGTTCGGGCCTTTGTTCCCGAGAACATCCACAAAGCAGAGAACAAGCGCCGCCAAAAACGTCAAACAGTTCAGGGCGAAAATGACCGTGAACAGCCAGCCCGTGTAATTGGAAAAAGACTTTACGGGAAGGCAGCGGTCGGCGACCAAAACGGCAACGGAGAACAGAATGGGAAGGCACAAAACGGCGTATATCCCGACTTTTTCCCATTTCGGAAGGCTGCGCACGAACCGTCTGCGGCGGTTTTCCCGCCTCATCCATTGATGAAGCGCCTTGATGTTTTTAGCGGTAACGCCCTTCTCCTCATTTCGGGCGATTTTTTCCGTATACGTTTTATAGTCCTTTTGATATTCGGGATCCAAACGCGCGCTGTTTTCGCCCTTCCAGTCCTCGACCGCGTTGATGTACTTTGCGATGCGTTTCCCCGAAAGGACGGTGAAATTTTTCGAATCGATGTTGAGCAGCCCGACATAACAGTTCGGGTCCGTCGGGTCCCTGTCGAGCAGCATGTTATAGATGCGCCTTGCCTTGCGCATGTTCTTTTTGGAATGATGGACAGGATTCCCGCACAGGCTTCTTGCAGCGGACAATTCCTTTTGATATTCCTCTTCCGTAAGCGTATTGTGTTTTGCCTCATCGAGCGAAACGCCGTACTCGATATGGAATTTCTCCCTTTGTTTCCTGTTGTAGAGAAATGCGAAAAGCCAAACGGCGAGCGCGACGGCCGCGCCGCCCAACGTCCCGAAAAAGGAGATCTGGTCGTACCCGTTTTCCTTCTTCCATATCCCGAAAAAGCCCGCAACGAGGCTGAGCACGATCGTAAGCCCCGCGGAGATGCCCGTCGTCCATTTGGATACCGTCTCTCCGTCGATCGCCTCTTTCACTTTGGCCAAGCCCGCCTGTTCAAGCCGCGCACGGATGCGCTGCGCCCGCGCGGTCTTCCACGTCTGCAATTCGGAAAGCAGCGTCGCAAACATCGTCTTGAAAGTTTCTTGAAGGTCCTCCGCCCCGCTCAGATCCTTAAAGTGGTCGTCAAAGGCAGAGATCGGTCTCTTCGCAAACGATCCTTCCTCTCTTCCCGGGAACGCCTGAAGGCTCGTCGGCTCGACGCCGTTTTCATCGCAGAGCTCTTCCCTCGGGTCGATATCACAGAGGAGTTTTTCGATCAGAGGTACATTCTGCGCGAAAATATCGGCCGTGGCGGGGTCTGCATTGTATGTACTGCCATTCAAGATCTCGAGCAGCTTTTCTTGTGTCATCTTTTCCGTCGTCCTCATCTGCTTTTTCTCCTCTTTGAACACGGCCGCGCCCGCATCTCACGGGCCGAAATTTGTCTTTTCAGGATGCCTTGTATCCCCACACCACGGGACGGTCATCGGGATTCCAAGATGACCACCAACTACCCGGTCGCTTTTGCGCCTCACAGTAAATCGTAAGCGAACTGCAACCATAGAACGCATACCCTCCAATGTAAGTCACACTGTCGGGGATCACAATGCTTTCGAGCGATTCGCAACCACAAAAAGCATAGTTGTTAATCAATGTCACACTATTGGGGATCACAATGGTAGCGAGCGAACTGCAACCACCGAACGCATAATTTCCAATCGATGTCACGCTGTCGGAAATTACAATAGTAGTGAGTGAACTGCAATTATAGAGCGCAAAGTCGCCAATTGAGGTCACGCCATTGGAAATTGTAACGCTAATAAGAGAGGAATCCTTGAACGCCAACTTATAAATAGAATACTTTTTCCCGCTCGGCGATGCGGCGGGCAGGGTCAGCCGCGTCTCCTTTCCCGTATATTCGAGAAGATAGATCTCTTCCTGGTCCTCATAGAAAATATATCCGTCGTCAGTTAGGATTTGTTTGCTCTTTTCGTTGTTGGTATAGATATATTTTGCATAACGCCCCAAACCGCCGTTTTCTGAAGATCCTTTTTGAATTTCTAACGGTGAATTGTCCCAAACTTCTATGAGCTTGAAACAACTCAGGAATGCATCTTCCCCGATGAAGATCAGCCCTTTCCCGATCGTCACGCTCGTCAGTCCGCTACAGCCTCCAAACGCCCGCTCGCCGATCGAATTGACGCTGTCGGGGATCTCTATACTTGTCAACGAATTGCAAAATCCGAATGCGTAGTCACCGATCGAATTGACGCTGTCGGGGATCTCTATATTTGTCAACGAACTGCAAGATCCGAATGCGTAGTCACCGATCGAAGTCACAGCATTTTCAAAGGTAACATCTGTCAAAGTGCTGCAATAACGGAATGCGTTTTCTGCAATTTCCCCGCTCGTCAGCACGACCTTTTGCAAGTTGTTTTTTGGAATAGCGGAAATTGCACCCGTCGGCATGGTCGCCTCTTCGATCGGACAGCCGTAAAAGACGGAATATCCAAGGGAAGTCACGCTGTCGGGGATTACGACGCTTGTCAATGATCCGCAATCATAAAACGCGCTGTTCCCGAAACCTGTCACGCCCGCGGGAATTGTGACGCTTGTTATGCTTGCATTGCCCCGAAAGACGCCTGCGGCGATTTCATAGGCCGTCCCGTGCGGGGCTGTGGACGGGAGGATCAAAGTTTCGGCGGAGCCGCTGTACCCGACAAGAGACGGCCCATTGCTCTCATCAAAGAGATAGCCGTCATCCGTTGCGATCCTTCCTGTCTTAAGATCGACCTTATAGATGTGTTCTGCGTAAAAGCCTGCGCACCCGTTTTCCGTGCTGCCCTTTTCAATATTGAGTTCGCTTTTATTCCACACCGTCGCAAGCTGTATGCAATTGAAGAAGGCATTCTTCCCGATTTCGGTCACGCCGTTTTCAAACGTCACTTGAGTGATCGTGGTGTTTTGAAAAGTATAAGCGGGAATGACGCTGACATCTTTTACGGTCTGCTCTCCCGTGATCGGCTTATGTCCGATCGTCAAGACCGAATCATCGTTGAGGGAAAGCGGATTGCTGTTTTCGCCATCGAATTCGATTTTATACCACGATTCGAGGCTGTTTGCATTGACGTCCTTCAGATCGGTACACCCCAAAAAAGCGTCTTGCCCGATATAAATCACGCTGTCGGGTATGGAAATTTCCTTGAGAGCCGAAAAATTGGCAAAGGCGCCGCTCTCTATTCTTTCGACCGATGTGGAAAGGTTGACGGATCGGATCTTGTCGTTATTTGCAAGGCCCGCCCGTCCGACCGCCGTCACACGGTAAGGCGCTCCGTTTATCGGAACATACCTCGGAAATTCGATATCAGGTCCTTCTTTCTGTGTACTTATGCTTACGGTCACGGTCTCCCCGTCATCATTGATGGTGACATCAAATCCCTCATATTCGAGCAGAGGATTTTCGGGCGTTTCTCCCGTTGTATCTCCCGTGGAAGGGGATTCGGGATATTGCGACCCATTCGTTGTACCATTCGCATTTGAAGAGGCTGAACTCTTGTTTCCGTTTACGGAAAACACCATAGCAACGACTATGGCGACAATTCCGATAACAATAATACCGACTATAGCCAAAACAGGAAGTCCCTTATTGATATAGATGTTCCCGTTGACGGTGTATTTCTTTATCGAGATGTCAGGAGAGGGCCCGTCCTGTGTCTTTGATCCCTCTTCTCCGTGCCGCATATCGCTCCGCCACTCACGAAGGGCCAATGCAAGCTGCAAAAGCGCCCCTAACATGCCAATCGGCGAAAAGAGAAACGTGACCCATGTCGGGATCCTTTCTTCGGGAACAAATGCCGCCACAAAAGCAAAGACGATCATTGCAATAAAAATGCAGAAAACTACCCAGAAAAATGGATTTTTCCGAATTTGTTTCTTCGTTTTTCCCTTCATATCGGCACCTCCGTCCCTTTCGTTTCTATTATCCCTGTCTCTCCGCCACGCGGTGACGGCAGAATCGATGTCGGTCGCCCTTTCGAGAGTGACCGCATCCATATTTTTCAAATATTTCGAGAGAGATTGGGGAACGGTAAGATCCCCCTTCTCAAGAGACGATCCCATGATCGTTTCGAGGCCCGTCTTTGCCGATTCAAGGCGTGACTTTGCCTCTTTGTCGTTTATCTGCGGATATTTCGAAGTTTCTCTATACAGAACATCATCGATGATATCGATCGCCTCTTGGATCCTCATCTCTCTTCCTCCTTATAGTTCTATATCGTTATGGCGGCACCATTTGGCCAAAAGGGCCTCCACGGTATCCATCGGCGTGGCGTTGGCGATCCCGTCGGCCGCCTCTTCGTTGACGCGCACTGTCTTGGATTTGTTGATGCCGATACATTCCCCTTTTCTGTTGAACACGGGCGCACCCGAGTCTCCCGGGTTGGAAGGCGCCGTATGCACCAAGTTCCCGTCGCCGTCCCTCGTGTATCTCACCTCGCCCGAGAAGGGCGCAAGGCCCATGCCGAACCCGTTCCCGATCAGGATACAGTCGGCTCCCTGTTGGAGCAGGGAGTAGTCGGCGAAGCGCTTTACGCAGGTGGATCCTGCCGCTTCGTCGGGGTCGAATGCGCAGAGCGCGATGTCTGTTTTCTTGTCCGAGAAGAGCACGTCGAGGCGGCAGCGCTTGCCGCCGAGTTTCATCGAGATCTTGGGATAATAGGCGCCGTTCTCAACATCAAAGACGACGTGGTCGTTGGTGAGGAGATACCCCTTCTCCGAGATGACGAAACCCGTGCCGCTCGCGGCCTTGCCGTTCCCCGTCACATAGATCTCGGCGACGGCGGACTTGTTCTTTTCGAATACTTCTGCGCACAGGCCCTGCGTCTCTTTGACCTCTTCGATGAGACCCGAGATGTCGATATCGCTCCCTTCCTCTGCCTCATACGGCGCGGGAGCATTCCCTTCCGTTTCCGTCGGCGCGGGAATGGGCTCGGGTGCGGGTGCGGGGAGCGAAGATATGGGAAAAGGCGCGGACGGAATTTCCGCCCGCGGCGTCTCTTCGGCTTTGGGAAGGCCGAAACTCTCCCGCACGAAATCGGTGACCCCGTTGGAATAGAGGTCCCGTGACACGGCGATCCAGTGGTCGAGAAAGAGCTCCAACTTTGCCCTTTTGAGGATCGTCGGAGCTTTGCGACGGCTTTCCGCCGCGCTCTCAAGGATCATGAGGAGATTAGAACGCGCCTCGCGCGGCCGATCGAGCCGCGCGAGCTCTCTTGCGTTACTGAATAATGTGACGATCTGTTTTTTTGTGAGCATTATTGACCGGGTTTGGATTTTCTCAAAAGTTCGAGAAAGCTCTCGAAGGGCATGCCGCGGTTGTATGCCTCAAAGCGGAGAAGCATCTCCGGGGTCACGCTGTTGATGTATTTCTTGATGACTTCGTCGCAGTCGCGCATGGTCACGCGCTCGCCGAGAGGCTTTCCGATCTTCTCGCTGAGGACGTTTTTGACCTCTCTCTCGAGCGGGCGGTTGGCGATCTGCTTCATGACGGCCTTGATGTCGGCGCCCGAGTAGCCCTCAAGTTTTGCGGCCAGAGCGTCGACGGTGACGTCATCGTCGTGGGGAAGTTTCCCGAGGTACATGCCGACGAACTTCTTGACGGCGTTGCTGTCGGGAAGAGGGACATAGATCTGCGTCTCGAATCTTCCCCCGCGCTTCAAGGCGGCGTCGAGTTTCCAAGGGAGATTGGTCGCCGCGACGATGATGCGCAGTTGCCCTTCCTTCTTGGTCTTCATGAACCCGTCCATACAGGTGAGCAGGGTCGTCAGAATGGACTTCGTGTGGCGGCTGTCGTCCGAATCGCGGTCGGCGCAGATGCTGTCGATCTCATCGAAGAAAATGATGCAGCGGTTGAGCTCTGCCGCCTGCGCGAAGATGTCGCGGATGTTCTTCTCGGCGACGCCCACGATGGAGGCAAGCACTTCGCTCGTCTGCACGACGGCGATCTTGCAGTTGAGAGCGCCTGCGAGGCACTTGACGATGTGCGTCTTGCCCGTGCCGGGAGGCCCGTAGAGAAGGATCTGCGCACCGAGCTGTTCTCCTCGGAATTTGCGATAGATATCGCGGAATTCGGGACGGAGCGGCGCGACGACGTCCACCATGAAGGCGTCCTTCACTTCCTGTACGCCGATGATGTCCTTGAACCCGAGGTCGGGCGCTTCATCCGAAAACCACTGTTGCGGGGCATAGTACGGATCGCTGCCCTCGGTCGCCGCACCCGATGAATGGACGGGCGCGGCGGGCGTGCGGGCAAGTTTCGCGAGGTAGGATGCAACGGAGAGGCACTGCTTGCGGTAGGTCTCCTTGAGACCCGTCCCGACGTTGGGCTTGACGCACTCGTCAAACCCGATGCGGAGCAGTTCTGCCCCGATCTCGGCGATGGACTCCGTATCTTGTGCCCTAACGGCCTCGTTGAATGACGAGACCTTGGAGTTGAAAACTCCCATCATGCTCGCTTCTGCCATGGCTTATTTCTTCTTCTTTTCGTCTTCGATGATGCCTTCGTAGTCGATATCGCCCGTCACATCCTCAAGATCGGGCTTTGCGACCGCCTCGGGTGCGATCTTCCCCTTGACGCGCTCGACCATCGCCGCATACTCGGCCTTGAAACTGTCGCTGTTCTCCTCCTGCGAGACGGACGTGCCGTCGAGGCGGCTCGTGATCGTGTCCACGGGCTGAGGCTCGAGGATCTCGTTGAGCTTGGCGATCTCGGCTTCGGTTTTGTTCATGTCCTTAAAGATGGCGCTGATGCTCTTGCCGAGTTTCCCGAAGTCGGGGGTCTCCGCAAGAAGTCCCCTGCAGGCCGCGATGGCGTCGGGAAGTTTGCCGAGCTGGGACATCGCGCGTGCCGTGAAGGCGCCGAGTTCGATGTTGCCCTTGAGGGTGCTGAGCTGCTCTGCGAGCGCGTACACCTTGAGCTTTTGCTTGATGAGCTGTCTTGCCTTTGCGTCATTGCCGTGGATGGCGGCGTCGTCGATGTGCTGGTCGTACATCGCGCCGTACTTTTCGAGCATTCTCACGTTCTTATCGAGAGAATCCATTGCCGCAATGATCTTTTCGTCGTTGTTTTTCCTCTTACTCATTATAGTTGTTTCTCCTTAATAAATTTTTTTGGTTTCAGTTCAAGTCTGCCTTGTACTTGGTGGTGCGTCTTTGGCTCTTTGCCGCATCCGCGGGGTCGATGACGTCGTTGATCTCCTGGTATTCGGGGATACCCTTGAGACGGCGGACATTTGCGTCGTGCGCTTCGAGGTCGTTCATGAATTCCTCGGCGTCCAGCATCTTCTGGGCAAGGACGAGCGCCTCGTTGTCAACATCCCTGAGCATGCCCTCCGTCATTTCGACGAGCTTGTCGAGGTACTTCAGGTTCCCCGCCGCCACCATGAGCTGGTGCTCATGGATGGCCTTCCAGACGTCGGAATAGGCGCCGTCGTCGATCTTGCCTTCCATGACCTCGATGCAGCGGTCGAGCATGTAGATCAGGTAGTGGATCTTTTCGAGCTGTTTCTTCTGGAAGAACCGTCCCTCCGGCGTGATCTTGTCCTTGCTCTTGACCTTGTCGTAACGGTAACGGTACAGCCGCTCGATGTCCTCCAGCAGGAAGAACTCGACGAATGCTTCCCTGTCGAAGATCGAGATTTTCTCGGGCAACTGGTCGATGAGCCGCTTTGCCCTCGCGACGCGCTCTTTGTGGGAAGTGATGAATTTTTGTTGTTGCATTGTGACCTTTGCCTCCTTTCTTTGGACGAATGATACCACATTGTGCCGAAAATATGGTTTCGCGGCGTGCAACAGCGGCAGATCCGTCCTTTTTTTGATTGAATAAATTATAGCATACGCGTTCAGATACTGTCAAGTTTCATATTCACGTTTATTCGGCAGGAATCTTGTAAATATTGCGGGAGAACCTCAAAATTTACATGATCTGCATGTACCCGTCCCCTTGCGGCGGCCGATGCGGCCGATGCGCTGCCGAAGGAACGTGTTTCCCCAATTTTCCCCCGATTTTTTGCCTTCAACCCCTTGCAAGACGGGGAAAAGTATGGTAAAATGTGACAGGAAAAATTCCGCAAGGATAATATGGAGGAATCATCAATGCAATATTCACGCGAAGTGGAAGAGATGACCTGCATTGCGAAGGGCCCGTGGCACGACCCCGCCCCCATCCCCGAAGAGGGAAAATGGGTATGCGCAAAGCAGATCACCGACATCAGCGGGTTCACGCACGGCATCGGTTGGTGCGCACCCCAGCAGGGCGCCTGCAAGCTGACCCTCAACGTCAAGGAAGGCGTCATTCAGGAGGCCCTCATCGAGACGATCGGCTGCTCGGGCATGACGCATTCAGCGGCCATGGCGGCGGAGATCCTGCCCCATAAGACCATTCTCGAAGCGCTCAACACCGACCTCGTCTGCGACGCGATCAATACTGCCATGCGCGAACTCTTCCTGCAGATCGTATACGGCAGAACGCAGTCAGCCTTCTCCGATGACGGTCTCACCGTCGGCGCAGGGCTCGAGGACCTCGGCAAAGGGCTCCGCTCGCAAGTCGGGACGATGTACGGCACTGCCAAGAAGGGCGTCAGATACCTCGAAATGGCAGAAGGCTATGTCACCCGCCTCGCCGTCGACAAGGACGATCAGGTCATCGGCTATGAATTTGTCTCCCTCGGGAAGATGACAGACTTCATCAAGAAGGGGATCTCCCCCAACGAAGCTTGGGAAAAGGCAATGGGCCACTATGGCAGATTCACCAAGGAACAGGGTGCGGTGAAGTACATCGACCCCCGCAAGGAATAAGGAGGTGCGACATGGCTTTATTCGAAGGTTATGAAAGAAGGATCGAAAAGATCAATGCAACATTGAAGGAATACGGCATCTCTTCCGTCGAAGAATGCAAGGAGATCGCCCTCTCCAAGGGTGTGGACTGCGACAAGCTCGTCCGCGGCACCCAGCCCATCTGCTTTGAGAACGCCGTCTGGGCATACACCGTCGGCGCGGCCATCGCCATCAAGAAGGGCTGCACGAAGGCGGCGGACGCAGCGGCTGCGATCGGCATCGGGCTCCAGTCCTTCTGCATCCCCGGCTCGGTCGCCGAGAACAGAAAGGTCGGCCTCGGCCACGGGAACCTCGGCAAGATGCTCCTCTCCGAGGAGACGGAATGTTTCTGTTTCCTCGCGGGACATGAGAGCTTTGCGGCGGCCGAAGGCGCTATCTCCATTGCGATGAACGCAAACAAGGTAAGGCAAAAGCCCCTCCGCGTCATTCTGAACGGCCTCGGCAAGGACGCGGCCTTCATCATCTCGAGGATCAACGGATTCACCTACTGCGAGACGGTGTTCGACCCCTACACGGAGACGGTCACCGTTACCAAGGAAGTCCCCTATTCGGACGGCCCCCGCGCGAAGGTCAAGTGCTATGGCGCGGACAACGTTCCCGAAGGCGTCGCGATCATGAAACTCGAGCACGTCGGCGTCTCCATCACGGGCAATTCGACCAACCCCACGCGGTTCCAGCACCCCGTCGCAGGCACCTATAAGAAATGGTGCGTCGAGAACGGCGTGAAGTACTTCTCCGTCGCGAGCGGCGGCGGCACGGGCAGGACCCTTCACCCCGACAACATGGCCGCGGGTCCCTCGAGCTACGGCATGACCGACACGATGGGCAGAATGCACTCCGACGCGCAGTTTGCGGGCTCTTCGTCCGTCCCCGCCCACGTCGAGATGATGGGCCTCATCGGCATGGGCAACAACCCCATGGTCGGCGCGACCGTCGCTGTTGCCGTCGCCGTGCAGGAAGGCATGAACAAGTAAAAATCTCACACTTATGTGCAAAAAGAACGTCTCATCCGAGACGTTCTTTTAATTTACCTTATTCTCGGCTCCCCCTTGAGGGGGAGCTGTCACGCTGTCCTTGCGTGACTGAAGGGGTGTCATTCTCAATCATATAACACCCCTTCCGTCTCGCTGCGCTCGACACCCACCCCTCAAAGGGGTGGGCAAGGGTCCCGCGTCCCCTGCCCCCTCCGAGAAATCTCGCGCGGCGCCCCCTCCTGATGAGGGGGCAAAGGACCCAACACGCTCATCCTGAGGGCATAGCCCGAAGGATCCCCTTGAATGAAGTCCGCATAAGCCCCTTTAATAGACGATATGTTCGATTTTTTCCTTGCGGGAACGGCGATAAAAGATCGCCTTGCGGCCGATGACGGCGACGACCTCGGCATGCAGGAGCTCGGCGAGATTGGCAGCCAGATCCTCCCCATCCTCCCCCGCGGCGGGGAGCAGGGTCACCTTGATGAGTTCCCTGTTCTCGAGCGCGGCGGAAAAGCTCTCGACGAGATTTTCCGTGATCCCCTCTTTGCCGACCTGCCCGATGGGTTTGAGCGTGCTCGCCATCGACTTTAAGTTTGCACGTTGCTTGGATGTAAACATGATTTTTCTCCTTGATCGAATAAGTTTTGACGGCCCAAAAGGCTTCACCCTTAAGGGGGGGAGCTGTCGAGGCCAAAGGCCGAGACTGAGGAGGGGTGTTCTCAATTGCGCCCCTCATCCGTCACGGCTACGCCGTGCCACCTTCCCCCCACAGGGGTGAAGGCATGCGGCTCTTGTTGTGGATTCCACAGGGCGATGCTTACATCTCCAAAATATTCAAGATATCTTGGCATACTCCCTTAAAATTACGGTGTATCTCCAAGTTAGAATATCTCTTAACTGTAAGCCCGAGAGAATTTAAGAAACTATCTCTTTCCGCATCATATGTTTCATGTTTTTCTTCAAAATGCTGCGACCCGTCTAATTCTATGACAAGGCCCCTGCTTGGACAATAAAAATCTACAATGTACTTTCCTATAGGTTTTTGTCTATAAAACGGAACCGAAAGAATTTTCAGAAAATCATACCATAGATGCTTTTCTTCTTTTGTCATTGTCTTACGAAGAACGCGTGATTTATCTTTATTCTCAGCGTTGTATCGTTTCATAATGCCCCTCATCCGTCACGGCTACGCCGCGCCACCTTCCCCCCACAGGGTGAAGGCTTGCCCCTCATCCGTCACGGCTGCGCCGTGCCACCTTCCCCCCACAGGGGTGAAGGCTTGCCCCTCATCCGTCACGGCTACGCCGTGCCACCTTCCCCCACAGGGTGAAGGCATGCGGCTCTTGTTCTCGATCTCTCGGGGGAAAGCTTTGAAACCTTTACACATACTCAAATTCCACGTCGCCGACGATGACGGTGGAGCCCGCGGCGCAACCCATCTTCTCGAGCTCCTTAAAGACGCCGCGGAGTTTCAGAACGCGCTGAAAATAGTTCATACTGTCGTGATTGTTCAGAACGACATTGCGGCAGAGCATATCGACGAGCCCGCCCACGACAACGTAGGCTCCGTTTTCATCCACAAATATCTCGAACTGCGTGTTGTCGGCCTCTTCGAAGACGATCTCGTCGGCGGGGATCCTCTCGGCGGGCGGAAGGGTCTTGAGTTTCTCAAACAGCGCCTTCACGACCTCTTCTGTCCCCTCGCTCTTGAGGGCTGAAATCGCATATATGTCGTATTTTTTCCCGTATTTGCGCTTAAATTTCTTGCAATTTTCCTCTGCGCCGAAACAGTCGCACTTGTTGAGCGCGACGATCTGCGGCAGGGCGGCAAGTTTCTCCGAATAGGACCCGAGTTCCCTGTTGATGGTCTCGAGATCCTCGATGGGGTCCCTGCCTTCCATGCCCGAAATGTCGACGACGTGCAAGATGAGCCGCGTGCGCTCGATATGGCGCAAGAAGTCATGGCCGAGCCCCGCTCCCTCCGCCGCGCCCTCGATGAGGCCGGGGATATCGGCGGCGACAAAACTCTCGTCGTAGTATCTCACGACTCCCAAATTGGGGGAAAGGGTGGTGAAGTGGTAATCGGCGATCTTGGGCCGCGCGGCCGAGATCTTGGAGAGCAGCGTGCTCTTGCCGACATTGGGGAACCCGACGAGGCCGACGTCGGCGATGACCTTCATCTCCAGAATGAGCTCGTGCGGCTTCACGGCGACCCCTCTCTGGGCGAAATTGGGGGCATGGCGGCGGGCGGTCGTAAAGCGCACGTTGCCCTTTCCGCCCCTTCCGCCCTCAAAGAGCAAAATTTTCTCGCCGTCCTCATAGACGTCGCAGATGATCTTGTTCGTCTCGGCGTCGCGGACGAGCGTCCCGCAGGGGACCTTCAAAACGATGTCCTCGCCGCCCTTTCCCGCGCACTGGTTGGTGCCGCCGCGCTCGCCGTTCCCCGCCGCATATTTGCGCGTGAAACGGAAGGGCAGAAGGTCGTTCATGTCCTTATCGCCCATGACGTAGACGGAGCCGCCGTTCCCCCCGTCGCCGCCGTCGGGACCGCATGCGGGTTTGCCCTTGTAGGCCTTGAAGGAGTTCATGCCGTCTCCCCCGTCCCCCGCCTTGACGGTAATTTTTACTTTATCGGTAAATCCATAGCTTGCCATATCTACAGTATAGCAGAATTTTCGGGGATTGGCAATCTTTTTTCGGCAGAACGCTTGACAAGTGTCCTTGGCAGTGATACAATTCTTTCTGCCAAGTGAACTTGGCATTTTGGAGGCAATATGGAAGAAGAACAGGGCAATGTGCCTGAAGCGGAGAATACGGAGCTCTCTCCCGAGGAGATCGTCGCGCGGGCGAAACGGGAAAACGAAAAGCTCGGCGACGAGCGTCAGCGCGGGCGCATGGCGTGGGGAAACTACGCGGGATTCATTGCGACGACCCTCGCCGCCGCCATCGTCCTGCTCGTTGAGGTGTGTGTCGGTGACCGTCTCCCCACAGAGATCTATGTGATCCTGTTCTCGGGGATCGCCGCGCAGAACATCGCACAGGCATGTTTCTGCACAAAAAAAGTGCGCACGGTCTTTATCGTGACTGCTGTTATGATCGCGGCGGGCACGGCGATGTTTTGGGTGATGTGGATCTTGGAGCTGTGCGGGGTGAATCTCTGATGGATGTAAAGTTGACCCTTCGCAACCGCCTCAAAGAGATACGGGCGGAGAAGAATTTATCGCAGGGAGAACTCGCCGCGCTCGTGGGCGTCTCACGGAACACGATCAGCTCCATCGAGACGGGACAGTACTGCCCGACCGCCAAGCTCGCGCTCGTCCTCTCCGTCGCCCTCGGCAAAAAATTTGAGGATATATTCTACTTTTGAAGGGTAGACCGCTCATTCTGAGGGAGCGTAGCGGCCGAAGGATCCCCTTGAACGAAGTCCTGCTCCGTGGGTATATGAGATCCTTCGCTGACGCTACTTCGTCGCTACGCTCCTCGTGCCGCCCTTCGACGCCATAAAGAACGTGCGGGCGGGGCAGCATGAGCGGCGGGGCGCAAAGGCGCCCCGCCGCGTTCGCCCCCTCCCACGGAGGGGCGAACGCGGCGGCAAATTTCCGTTTCCCTGTTATTTCTCTCCTGTTTTGTGGTACAATAAAAATGAGGTCATAAAATGTATTCCTATCTTCTGTTCCTGCTCATCCTTCTCCCCTTCCTTGCGCTTTCGGCGTATGCGAGCGCGAAGGTCAACACGACGTACGCAAAGTACGACGGCGTTCCCAACCGCTCCATGATGACGGGCTACGACACGGCCACCCGCCTCATGCGAAAACGCGGCGTCACAGATATTTCGGTAAATCGCGTGGGCGGAAGGCTCACCGACCACTACAACCCTTCCCAAAAACAGGTCAACCTCTCGCAGAGCACCTACGGCTCGGCGTCCGTCGCGGCCGTCGCCGTCGCGGCGCATGAGATCGGCCATGTCATGCAAAAAGAGAAGGGTTATGTGCCGTATAAGATACGGAATATCCTCGTCCCCATCACCAACATCGGCTCGCGGCTCGCCCTTCCCGTCATCCTCGTGGGGCTCCTGCTCGACATCTTCTGGCAGACCGTGCCCTACGGCGAATGGGCCGTGTATGTGGGGATCGGGCTCTACGGTCTTTCATCCCTCTTCATGCTCGTGACGCTCCCCGTCGAATTCAACGCCTCGAGACGGGCCAAGAAGATGCTCGTCGAGGACGGGATCTTGGCGGAAGATGAGATCCCCGCCGCCTCAAAGGTCCTCTCTGCCGCCGCGATGACGTATGTCGCGTCGCTGCTCATCTCCCTCGTCTACTTTTTGCGGTTCGCTCTCATCTTCCTCTCCCTCGTCGGAAGGGACAGAAATAACTGACCTCGTACGGGCGAAAATCGATCATATCCTTCGTTTTCCGCCCTTTCCCGTAAACACGGAGCTCTCCAGGATCCCTGTCGTAAGGACGCGCTTGGGGGGCTCCTGTTTTTTGCCCTCTTCGATGAGGGAGAGCAGAAATTGCTTGGCGTCCGTCAGCGAGTTTCCAAAAAGATAACAGGCGAGCGAGCCCGGTACGGTGTTGAGCTCATTGAAGTACACTTCATCGCCGACGAGCAGGAAATCGGCCCGCACGACACCCTTTGCATGAAAGCTCTCGTACAGTGTTTTTGTGCAATTTTGCACGATATGTGCGATATTTTCTGGAATGTCGGCGGGAATTTGAGAGCGTTTTTCATCGCCGCTCTCGTACTTTTCCCTGAAGGAGAGGATGTCGTCGCGGGAGAACACTTCCTCGACCTGCGAGAGCACGATCTTGCCGTCCATGCGGCAGGCGGCGCAGTTGAGGTCACGCTTTTCGCGCACATACGGTTCGATCAGGGCCGATCTGTCGAGCGTGAAGGCAAGGGAAAGCGCGGCGTCAAGCTCTTCCTCATTCTCGGCGACCTTGATGCCGATGCTCGACCCGAGCCGCGCGGGTTTGACGATGACGGGGTACGAAAAGGGCAAATTCCGCACCCCTTCCCCCTCTTTTACGGTCGCGCCGTCGAGCACGGGAAGGCCGAGCCCCCGCGCCATGGATTTTGTCAGCGTCTTATCCATAAAGACGGCCGAAAGGGCGGCGTCGGGCGACGCGCTCTTGAGACCGTACCATCGGAAGAGGGCGGAGAGCGTCCCGTCCTCGCCCTCGCCCCCGTGACAGCAGTTGAGCGCGACGTCCACGGGGAATTTTTTGCCCCGCTCCGTCTCTACGCCGCCGCTATAGAAACGCACCTTCTTCCACTTCTTGGAAGGGGCTTTGAAGTCCGTCACGGCACGCATTTCGCCAACATATAGCTCATTTTCGCGGGTGAGGTAGACGGGGAGAACGTCCTGCTCCGCCCCGCGCAGCAGGTTGACGCACAGCATGCCCGTGATGATCGAGATCTCGTGTTCGTTGGAATTTCCGCCGAAAAATACGGCGATCGTTTTTGACATAAAAAAGCACCTCCGAGTTGATTTTTCCTCTTTGGTGCTTAATAGGGACACGATGTACGGCGTCATTCAGAGGGAGCAGGCAATGCGTCATTCAGAGCGCAGCGAAGGATCCCAGCAAACGGGCGGACTTCGTTCCTCGGGAGCGGGCAGCCCCTCTTTATGTCATTTCGAGCGGAGCCGAAGGCGCAGTCGAGAAATCTCTATTGCGGTGGAGATCCCTCGACAGGCTCGGGATGACAATGGAAACATGGAGATCCCTCGACAGGCTCGGGATGACAATGGAAACATGGAGATCCCTCGACGGGCTCGGGATGACAATGAGGAAGGGCAACCCCCTCCCCTACCCCTCCCCCTTCAACGGGGGAGGGCGGAATAACGGCTCGATCACTCCCTCTTCAACAGGGGAGGGCGAGATAACGGCTCGATCACTCCCCCTTCAACAGGGGAGGGCGATTTGGAGACAGGATGACGCCCTTATTCCAAGACAAATCGTTCGAAATATTTCTCAATACTTATCCGGCAGGTCGTTCAGAAAGAGGACTGCGTCGCCGCTTTGGAGCAATTCGCCGAGCAGCGCCTGCGCCGCGGAGAGCGTAGGGACGATCTTGAGTTTCCCCTCGTCGCCGCCGCCCGCCTTATACCCGTTGCGGACGGCAAGAACGCGCGTCTCGCCGACAAGAATGACCGCGTCCAGCCCGACGAGCGCCTTCCCAAGCTCTTCGTTCGCGTTCTCCTCGAGTTCGCCGAGCTCGACGAGCCCGGGCGTGACGACGACCTTCTTGCCCGCCGCGCATTTCAATACCTCGACGGCGTTCTGTGCGCCTGCGGGGTTGGAATTGTAGCTGTCGTCCAAGATGATGACGCCGCCGTTTTGCATGCGTTCCAGTCTGTGCGGAACGGGCGTAAGGGCGGGAACGGCGGAGACGATCTCTTCGAACGTCATGCCGAGCGAGAGACAGAGCGCGGCGGAAAGGGCGATGTCCTCGGCGGCGTGACGGCCTAAAATTTTGGTCTCAAGGTCGGCTCTCTTCTCCCCGATGACGAGGGTGAATGTCGTCTTATCGCAATATAGTTGAATGTTTTCGGCGCGGAAGTCCCTTCCTTCCGTCATGGCGTTCCCGCCGAGGTCAGCGGCCGTCCCGCCCAAAATGACCTTCTCCGCCGCCCGTGCGAGCTCCCCCTTTTCGCGCTTGATGGCCTCAAGGCTGCCGAAGGTCTCGAGATGTTGTGAAGAGATCCCCGTGACGACGCCGACTTTGGGGCGGACCATCTCGCAGAGTTCCTTGATGTCGCCGACGTGTCTTGCGCCCATTTCGGCGAGGAAGATGTCACAGCCGAGCCCCTCTTCGTTGACGAATTTGGCGATGCCGATGGGCGTGTTGTAGGACGCGGGCGTCGCCTTGACATTGAATTTTTTAGAGAGCATCTGCGCGGCGAAGGTCTTGACGCTCGTCTTTGCAAAGCTGCCCGTGATGCCGACCTTGACGCAATCGCACTCTTGGAGCGCGAAAGCGGCCTTCTTGACGAAATGGCGGGCGCGGGGGACTTCATACCCCATCATGACGCCGTTAGCCGCCGCGGCGAAGAGAAATAAGAGAGCGGGGAAAAGGCCGACGGGCGCCATTCTGAGGGCAAACGCCCACGGCTGCCCGATCGCCGACGAGGCGCAGAAGAGCCCGATCTCCGCACCGTAGACCGCGGCAAAAACCAACAGATATGTGCAGATAACGAGCCTGATGAGCCGTTTTGTGGGGTTGAGCGGGACCTTCAGGGCCTTGCGGGATGCGAACACGAAGAGGGCGCACAGCCCGACGTAGCCCGCCGCCTCGATGAGCTCCGCATAGCCGCCCAAAAAGCAAAAACACAGCCCGAGGAGCGCCGTGATGAGCACGAGGCAGAGCGCGAGGAGCTGATATCTGCGGCGGAGCATGTTCTTCTTCCTCGCGTACCACTTCACGGCGTCGCCGCTGTGATAGCCCTCCTGCTGCAAAATGCCGAAAAGGGGCAGGGCACAGCAGGAAAGCATCGTGGTGAATGCCACGGCATATGCCGCGAGCGTCAGCAATTCGATCGTGTTTGGCATCGTAAAAACTCCTCTGCCGCCAAGTTGAAGGCGAGCGGGTCGTCCAAAAAGGGAAAATGGCCGCAGTTTTTTAAGATCTTCAGGCGGCTCCCCTCAATTTTTTCGAGGTAGATGCGGATGGACGAGAGCGGCACTTCCTCATCTCTCTCCCCGTGCAGAAAGAGCACGGGCGAAGAGATGTGCGCGGCGGTCTCCCGCAAGTCCTCGTTGACGATTTTTTTATAGCTCTCCCGCATGACGGGGGAAAGCGTTCTATACTCGGCGCTCCCGAAGTGTCTCTCGGCAAACGCGGGGGCGATCTTTCTGCAAATTTGATAGCTCTTGACGCGGAAACGGTAACATAGGCCGCGTTTTTTTACGATCCCCGCACAGCCCGTGAGCACGGCGCGGGAGAACGCTCCCCTTGCAAGGAGCTTGATCGCCACCCTTCCGCCGAAGGAATGGGCGATGACGCGCGGGCGGGTGACGCCGAGCGTTGCAAGAGCCTCCTGCGTCCAGTCGGCATAGTCGTCCACCGACCACGGAGAGATGAGCGGTTCGGCCCTTCCCATGCCGGGGAAGTCGAGCGCGGTCACACGGTAAAACTTCGAAAAATAGCTTATCTGCGGGTAAAAGCTCTCCTTATCGGCGAGATAGCCGTGCAGGAAGAGAAGGTCCTCCCCCTCGCCCTGCCGCAAATAGCTCAGATTCAACCGATCTCCTTCATCATGACGACGGCGTCCTCTCCGTCGGGATAGTAGCGGGTCCTGCAATAGAGGCCGCGGAATCCCTTTTTGAGGTAGAGGATCTGCGCGGGGACGTTGGAGACGCGGACTTCGAGAAAGACCTTCTTCACGCCCTTCTCCTTTGCGATGGCAAGGAGCGCGTCCATGATCTTCCCCCCTCTGCCGCAGCGGCGGAACATCTCGCTCACGGCGACGAGCTGGATCTCCGCCTCGTCCATGACGATGCCCATGCCCCCGTAGGCGACGATATTGCCCTCTTCCTCGAGGAGAACGCCCTCAAAGCGGTCGGAGAGGAAGGAATCGGCGAGCATGCGCCGCGTCCACGGGTCCGTGAAACACTCTGCCTCGATGGCGGCGATGTCGTCGAGGTCTCTGATCTCCCATGCTCTTAAACTCATCGGCCTTCCTCCGCATTGGATCTTCTCAGATATACCGCCTCGAGCGCAGAGCAGGGCCCCGCGCCTTGGGAGAGCGCCTCAGCCGCCGCGAGCATTCCCTCCGAAAGGGAGAGGACTTTGCTCCCGACGGAGAGTTCCTCGCCCGAGACGGGCGCATACCCCTGCGAGATGAGCTCTTCGGCCTCCGCGCCCGACATGTAACGGGCTTCCCCCGCCCTCTCCGTGCCGTTGTACGGGCAGGCATAGAAACAGCCGTGGCCCGCGTCGATCATGCAGAGTTTTTTCCCGCTCTTATCAGCGTATGCGACGCAGTCGAAGGATGTGAGGGCAAGGACGGGCTTTGAGGCCGCAACGGCAAGGCCCTTGGCCGTCGCAATGCCGATGCGGATGCCCGTAAAGGAACCGGGGCCGACGACGCAGGCCAGAAGATCGCAGTCCGCAAGCGTCAGAGACGCCTCTTTCATGGCCGCATCGATCTCCCCCATGAGGCGCACGGAATGCTGCATGTTGCAGTCGGGCAGATCGCGGACGACGGCCGTTTCCCCCTTCGCAATGACGACGAGGCGTTTGGAACTTGTATCGATCGCAAGAAATTTCAAAATTCTATCTCCCTGCCGAAGGCTGTCTTTTTGATCTTGACCCTCTTGACGTCTGCGGGGAGAAGGGAAGAGATGTTCTCGCTCCATTCCACGAGACAGACGCCGCCCATCGAGAAATATTCCTCGAACCCGAGCGCACGGGCGTAACTTTCCGAAGGGACGCGATAGCAGTCGAAGTGATAGAGGGGCAGCCTTCCGTCCTCATAGCTGTTGATGTAGGCGTAGGTGGGGCTTGTGACCTCGCTCACGATCCCGAGACCGCGTGCGATGCCCTTGGAAAGGACGGTCTTGCCCGCCCCCATCTCGCCCTCGAGAAGGACCGTGTCGCCCCCTTCGAGCGTCTTTGCAAAGTTTTCCGCCCACGCAAGGGTCTCCTCTTCGGAATGTGAAACAAAAACAGCCATACACGGATATTATACCGCATACGCCCGCACTTTGCAAGAAAATTAAAAATGAAAAATGAAAAATTGAGCGGCGGGGCGTCTCAACGTCCCGCCGCTCATCCTGAGGGTCTTTAGGTCCAAAGGATCCCCTTGAACGAAGTCCGCCCGTTTAATGGGATCCTTCCCCTTCGACTGCGCTCAGGGTCAGAATGAGCACGTTGCCCCCTCTTTAGGAGAGGGCAAGGACTTCCTTTGAAAACCCTTTCTTTTGTCTTTCCTTACGACCAAAGGAAGTATCTCAACAGGGCGAAGAGGACAAGGAGCAAAACGACGGCGATACAGGAGACCGTCACGATGACGTCCCTGCGTCTTGCGGCGCTCTCCTTCCCCTCCTTCGGCGCGAGCCTCTCCCCCAAGCGGTTGATGAGGCGGGAGATGTGCTTATACACGATAAGCGTCAGAAGGCTTGCAATGAGGCAGCGCATCACGTTGAAGGGCAAAACTGAGACCCATAGATAGAAATTGTAGAACGTCTCCTGCGTGATGGACGGGAAGAGAAGTCTCATCATACTGAGAAGGCGCTCCCAATCCCCTTGAAACATCACATACACATAGAACGGAATGAGAATGAGCCGATTCGCCAAAATGGCCACCATAACGGAAGAGAGAGATCCGACGCCGAGCGCAAGTAGGGCTCCCTTGAAGGTGCGGTTGTGTTTATAGATGAGCCCCGCGGGAATGACAAATCCGACGCCGATGAGGAGATTCGCGAGCTCCCCGACGAACATGCTCCCCGTTCCTCTGCACACAAGGCGGACAAGCAGCTTGATGACGACGATGATACACCCCGAGACAGGCCCCAAGGCAAACGTTCCGATGAAGAGCGGGATGTCGGAAAGATCAAACTCCAAGAATCCGGGGAAAGCGAAGGGAATGGAAAAACTTGCGACGTGCAGGACCCCTGCAAGTGCGCCGAACAGCGCGATCATGGCGATCCGCGTCGTGCTGAAAAACGTGCGGCTTTCCTTCATAAAGAACACCTCTGAAAAAATTTTTTTCGGATATTCTTTGAAAAAAAGCCCCGCAGGATCCTTCGGCAAGCGCAGGATAACGCGGGGCAAAAAAATTTCTTTTCTCATCCGGACTATACCGTCGGTGCGGGAATTTCACCCGCTCGGCCCCGAAGGGTTCGCAGACTTTACTGCCGGTGGAGACTTTCACTCCGCCCCAAAGAATATTCGATCGGTCTTGATTATAGTACGGAACGAAATGCCTGTCAAGTATTTTTTTGCGGTTCGGTGCAATGAAACGGGGACGGGCCCTTGCTCACCGCCCGCACGTTCTTTATGGCGTCGAAGGGCGGGAAGGATGAGCGGACGAGGCGCCCGTCAGATCTCCTTTGCCTTTTCCACCAACGTCTTGAATTCCGACTTATAGGCGTCCCGTTCGAGATAGGCGGGAAGGTCGGCAAGACGGCTCAAAATCGCGTCATAACTTGCATTTTTCTTGTAAGCGGAGTCCCTCAGCAACAGCCCGAACTCAGCCACGCAGGAAATGAACAGCGCATCCTCGTTTTCGGACAATATGTTGCGAATTTCAGCCGTCACAGCGCCCGCGGTCTTTTCGGCGTCCACATTCTTGAAGCGGATCTCGACGTTCCCTAAAACGGCCTCTTCAACAGCGTCCTCTTTGAGCTCCACCTCGAAGAGGGCCGTCACGCAGAGATTGGAGCCGATCTCCCCCGCGTCCTTTTCTTGGTTGTTGAAGTCGTCCTCGCTCATGAGTTTCATGTCATAGCCGATGAGGCGGTATTTTTCGACGGTCTCCTCAGAGAAGGTCACGCCCGCCTTGGCGTCCTTGGCGACGGCGACGAGCATGCCGTTGAGCTCTTCCCCCATGACCTTCTTGGCCTCCATAGGCGTATCGATATAGGCGTAATTGCCGTTGCCGTTCAGGGCGAGCGTCTGCATGAAGTCGTCGCGCATGTTGCCCATGCCGACCCCCAAAACGGAGAGATATACGCCGCTTTTTGCCTTCTCCTGAATGAATTCGAGGAGCTCTCCCTGCGTGTTCAGGCCGACGTTGAAGTCGCCGTCCGAGAGCATGATGACGCGGTTGTTGCCGTTTTCGGAGAAGTACCTCTGCGCGAGGCCGTAGGCGACTTCGAGCCCGCCCGCGCCGTTCGTCGAACCGTAGGCATTGAGCCCGTTCACGGCACGAAGGATGCTCTTCTTTCCCTCTTCCGTCGCCATGGTCGGCTCCAACAGCTGCCCCGCATTGCCCGCATACGTCGCGACCGCGACGGTGTCGTTTTCGCCGAGGCCCGCGACGAGTTCCTTGACCCCTTCCTTCACAAGATCGAGGCAGGTCATTCCCTCAAGTCCACGCACATGCGCCCCCATGGAGCCCGAAACATCGATGAGGAGCACATAGTTGTTGCGCTCGGCGGAGAGGACTTTCTCCTCGCTCTTTACGCCGACGGTGACGAGCTTGTGCGCGGGCTCCCACGGACAGTCGGTGAGATAGGCCGTGGCCTTCATGACTTCCCCCTCTTCGGGCGCGGGATAGTCATAGGAGAAGTAATTGATGAGCTCCTCGATGCGGACGGAATCGGGCGCGATCGCCGCCCCGACATTGAGCTGCGAGCGGACCTGCGAATAGCTCGCCGTGTTTCTGTCGAGGGAGAAATAGATGCTGTCATCTTGGACGGTCTCCCTGAAGGATGTCTCCACGATGCTGTCGTAGTGGAAATTGCCGCCCGCGCTCCCGTCGTCCGCCTCTCCGGTGGGGGCGAACAGGGAGCCTGAAGAACTGTCGTACCAATTGTCGGGCGCAGCGCCGCAACCCGCGAACGCAAGGACCGCCGCAAGGGAAATACCGATCAAAAACTTCTTTTTCATGATGAGACCTCCGTAATGTCTTTCGTAATTACAACGAAACGGCATCTGTCTTTGTCCCGCCCGTTTGAAAAAAATTAGAAAATTTTGTCCTTCGCCCATTCTGAGGCCCGTGATCCGCTCGCTTCGCTCGGTATGAGGACGTGGGCGGGGCAGGATGAGCACTGCGTTCATGCAGAGCGCAGCGAAGAATCTCATTAAACCTACGGACTTCGTTCTTCGGGATCCTTCGACACGCCGCCTTCGGCGGCGGCTCAGGATGACGCGGGGGGGGACAGGACAAGCGCGGGGCAGGATGAGCGCGGCAGGATGAGCGCGGCAGGATGATTGCCGCGCGTTCACGTCATTACATCAAATATGCCATAAAGGAAGAGAAGGCGTAGCGGTAGGACGACTGCATCCGCACGCAGTACTCCGCGCCGTCGCTGAAATTGCCCATGGAAACGTGTTCGCCGTTCAAATAGCTCTCCCCATAGGTGTACCCGTCCCCATGACCGGGCAAGGACGCATACTCCGCGAGCTCTTCCGCCCGATATTTCCCGTCCGAAAGGTCGGTATACACCGTGGCGCTCACGCGGCTCCCGTTCTGCGTATAGAGAACGGACGTCTCGAGCAGGACCGCCTGCCCTTCCGCGTAGTACAGCGTGTACTCTGCGCTGACGTTGGACGAAAGGCCGAGGTCGGTGAGTTTCTTGAGGGCCCCCCTGTACGTTTCGGAGAGTTCGCTGACGCCCGCCGCCCGTTTCTCGGCCGTGAGCAGGCTGAAAGCCGACGCGCCGTCATCGCTCTCACCCGATTGCGGGGGCCGCTGCGGTGTGCCCGACGGAGGAGAGCTTTCGCCGCTGTCCATGTCCCCCGCGCTGTTCTGCATCCGCAGTGCGGGAATGACGCCGATGAGGACGGCGACGATGAGGAGAAGGCAGGCGCATGCGGAAGCGAGCCCGAACCACATTCTCCGCCTCGCGCTTCTCCGTTTCGCCTTTTCTTCTGCGAGGGCGCGATGCGCCGCCGAAAGATCGACGTTCACATCTTCCGCTCCCTCCACATAGGAGACGATCTTCTCCTCTATGAATTCGTCCTTTTTCATGTCCTTCATCATAATAACGTTATTCTTCCCGCGTTTGTCCCGCTTTGAGGAATTTTTTCAGCATTTCCTCGGCGCGGGCGACGGCCCGCTCGGCCGCGGACTTGCTCATGTTCTCCTCCCTTGCGATCTCCCGCACGGTGAGGCCGAGATAGTAGCGATAATAGATCATCTTCTTCTCGAGCGGCGGAAGGCTCCTGATCGCATTTTCCAAAATGAGCGCATCTTCCCTCTTTTCGGGGGAATAGCGCTCATCGGAGAGAGAAAAGAAGTCGTCGATGTCTTCGGTCGCCGTCCGCTTGTTTTTCCGTAAAAAATCGAGGGCGGTGTTGCGGACGATGCGCATCAAGAACCCGTAGCCGTTCCCCTCACGGAAGGATGAACCGTACTTTACGAGCTTGACGAGACTGTCCGAAACGACGTCCTCGGCGTCTGCTTTATTCTTTACGATGCCGCGTGCAAGCGCAAACATTCTCTTTCCCATGAGGGCGAAGAGTTCGTCGAGCGCGGATGCGTCTCCCTTTGCGATGCGAAGGATGAGATCGTTCACTTGTGCACTGTCAAGCGGCGGCACCTGAAATTTCCTTCCTTACTTTTCGTAAATTTCCCGTTTCAAAACGCCCACATAGGGCAGATTGCGATACTTTTCATTGTAATCGAGCCCGTACCCGACGACGAACTCGTTGTCGATGTCAAAACAGTTATAGTCGGGCAGAATGTCATACTCCCTTCTCCCCTTCTTGTTCAGAAGGGTGACGATGCAGACGGACTTCGCGCCCCGCTCCTTCAAGAGCTCCCTGAGGTTGGCGAGGGTAAATCCGCTGTCGATGATGTCCTCGACGACGATCACGTCGCGGCCCTGTACGTCCGAATCGAGATCCTTCTTCATGCGAAGTTTGCCCGAGGAGACGGCGCCGCTCCCGTAAGAGGACACGGCCATGAAATCGAGAGTGACGGGCATATCGAGGTGGCGGATAAAATCGGAATAGAAGATGATGCTCCCCTTCAAAATGCCGACGACAATGGGATTTTTGCCCGCATATCGCGCATTTACGGCGAGGGCGACCCCTCTCACGCCCGCGCGGAGCTCCTCTTCCGTCAACAGGATACGTTCACAGTCTTGGTGCATTGATGATCCCTCCTTGGTGATTTCCGTATATCGTTGTGTTTTATTGAAACTGAAAGCGCTTCAGCCGATGAGTCCGCGGCGGGACGTTTCATCCGTCACTTTGACGCTGTCCGCGATCTCGACGCCGACGACGACGTAGACCTCGCTCCCCTTGGCGATGACGGGAAGTTTTTTTGAGAGCCGCGCGGGGATCTTGCGGTCGGTCAGAAACTTTTTGAGCGTCTTTCGCGGGGCGCGGAAGGGCGTGAACATGTCCCCCTCTTCGCGCGTCCGCACGACGCAGCCGTCGGGAAATGCGTCTAAATCGACGTATAACCATGATTTTTTGTCCGAACTGGCCGCCTCGCCCTCTCTCACCTCAAAGGGCGCGGGCGTGAGATAGAGCTGCGGTTTTGCCGTAAACGGGTACGGGCCCTTGAGCGGAACGCCGCCGATGAACAGATCAAAGACGATATATCCCCCCTCGCGGAAGGCGTAGAGGGCGGCGTCCTTCATGTCCGCGGGAAGGGGCAAAGAGGCCTTTCTCCCGCTCTGCAAATTTTTGAGCTTTTCGATCTCTTCGATGTTGGCGCGGTATCCCCCGCCCTCGGCACAGCGCCGCATGCAGATGAGGCAGGCGCGGCGGAAGAGCACGTCGGGTAGGTCCACGGGCACCCGTTCTTCCCCCCCGATGCGCACGATCGCATCCTCGGCAAGTTTTTGGAGAAATTCATCCTCCTCTGCGGCGAGCGAGGCAAACTCCACGAGATGTTTTGCGGCGTTCCCGTGGACCTTTTCGAAGGCGGGCAGGACGGTATGGCGGATGTAATTGCGGGTGTAATTTTCGTCCGAATTGGTGGAATCCTCCACATGCGGAAGGCGGTTTTCCGCAACATATGTGGCAATTTCTTCGCGTGTGACGGAGAGGAGCGGGCGCACGATGCCGTCGTATTCCACGATCGCCCGCATGCCAGAAAGGCCCGTTCCGCGGGCGAGGCGGAAGAGCACCGTCTCGGCGACGTCGTCCGCATGATGGGCCGTCGCGACGAGGTCGGCCCTGCCGTCCCTGAGGATCTCGCGGAACATGCCGTAGCGCACACAGCGGGCGGTCTCTTCCACGCTCCCGCCCTGCTCCCTTACGAGTTTAGGGATGTCGGCATGCGCGATTTGGAGCGGGATCCCCCATTTTTCGCACATATCCTTGCAAAAATTCATGTCGCGGAGAGACTCCTCCCCGCGGATACCGTGCTCGACATGAAGAGCCGTGAGCGTGATATTGTACAGATCGGCCTGTTCTTTGAACGCATGCAGGAGCCCGACAGAGTCGATTCCGCCCGAAAAAGCGACACATATGCGCCGATTTTGGTATTTTTTTGCGTCAAAGAGTTTCATGGAGAACTCAAGTATATCATATCCCGCGCAAAAAAGCAAGCCGCGATGCCGCGATTTCGTCATTTTCGCCCCGATGCGGGAAAATTTTCCGCGAAAGACTTGCAAAAAATTGCTCACCGTGGTAGAATGAAACCGCGACACAACTACATACTGATAACGAAAAGATACAACGGCATCGGTGTATCCTTATTTTCCTATCTCGTTATCAGGATGTTGTGTCGCAGCAATTCGAGGATACTCGGAGCGGGCGCCTCGGATCGAGGCGTCCTTATTTTTTACTCTTTATTTACCTTATCTCCCGCCCCTCGCCCACCCCGCCCCCGCTCATCCTGAGGGAGCGTAGCGACCGAAGGATCCCCTCAAACGAAGTCCTTCGCCCCTCGCCCACCCCGCCCCCGCTCATCCTGAGGGAGCGTAGCGACCGAAGGATCCCTCAAACGAAGTCCTCCGCCCCTCG
>CANREC010000011.1 GCA_947629535.1 uncultured Clostridia bacterium
GATCCTTCGACTACGCTCAGGATGACGCGCGGGTGGGCCCTCGCGCGTCCGCGGGCCGAGCAAAGAAATGTTCGAAACCATTTAGTATTTACTGAATAAAGTTTTCGCCGTGACGCCCTCGAGCTGGCCGATCTTGCCCGTCAGGGCATTGACGGCGGAAGGGGGCGCGTCGAGCACCACGCTCAGGATGGACACCTTCTTTTCTCTATACGGTATCCCCATTCTCCCGACGATGTATTCTCCGTATTCGGAGAGATACGCATTGAGCTTTTCGGCCTGTTCCCGCTGTTCGACGATGATGGAGAGGACTGCGATGCGCTTTTCTTCCATAAAAAAATCCCCCGCCCGCAACGGACAGGAGGAAACACGCCGAAAAAGACGGCGCGGCATTTCGATAGAAACTTCCTCCTTTGTGGTCAGAACCCTCTTTCCGTTCAGGCAAGGGGATTATATCACATCGGACGGAAAAGTGCAACTGTTTTGCGGAAATTTCTCCGCACGCCCCTTTTTCATTTGATAAAAGAGGGAAAATATGGTATAATTCTTTAAGTCAAAGGGCGACGCGGAGCCAAGGCCCCCGCGTTCATCCTGAGCGTAGCGAAGGATCCCATAAAACCAACGGACTTCGTTTGAGGGGATCCTTCGGTCGCGTGCGCTCCCTCAGAATGAGCGGGTTGCTCCCGCGCTCATCCTGAGCGTAGCGAAGGATCCCATAAAACCAATGGACTTCGTTTGAGGGGATCCTTCGGTCGCATGCGCTCCCTCAGAATGAGCGGGTTGCTCCCGCGCTCATCCTGAGCGTAGCGAAGGATCCCATAAAACCAACGGACTTCGTTTGAGGGGATCCTTCGGTCGCGTGCGCTCCCTCAGAATGAGCGGTCCCACCACAATTTTCAATTTTAAGGAGTATTATGTTACAAGTCAACGGCGTCAGCTTGCAGTACGGCAGCAAAAAACTCTTCGAGGACGTCAACTTAAAATTCACCAAGGGCAACTGCTACGGCATCATCGGCGCGAACGGGGCGGGCAAATCCACCTTTCTGAAAGTCCTCTCGGGCGAGATCGAGCCCAACAAGGGCGACGTCACGCTCGACAAGAACGAGCGCATGTCCGTCCTCGCCCAAAACCAGAATCTGTACGACGGCGAGACCGTTCTCCGCACCGTCATGCTCGGCCACAGGCGGCTCGTCGAGATCATGGACGAGAAGGACGAGCTCTATACCCATGCCGACTTTTCCGATGAGGACGGCGAGCGTGCGGCGGAGCTTGAGAGCGAATTTGCCGAACTCGGCGGATGGGAGGCGGAGAGCGAGGCGGAGACCCTTCTCAACGAGCTCGACATCCCCGCCGAATATCACAATATGAAGATGGGGGAGCTCGACGCCAAGAAAAAGGTCAAAGTGCTCCTCGCGCAGGCGCTCTTCGGCAATCCCGACGTGCTCCTTCTCGACGAGCCCACCAACAACCTTGACCTCAAGACGACCCGCTGGCTCGAAAATTATCTTCTCGACTTCGAGAACACCATCATCATCGTCTCCCACAACCGTCACTTCCTCAACAAGGTCTGTACGCACATCTGCGACGTCGACTTCGGGAAGATCAACCTCTTCCTCGGCAACTACGACTTCTGGTACCAGACCTCTCAGCTCATGGCCCGCCAGCAGCGGGACCAGAACAAGAAGGCCGAACAGCGTGCGGCGGAACTCAAGGACTTCATCGCCCGCTTTGCCGCCAATGCGAGCAAGTCGCGGCAGGCGACGTCGAGGAAGAAGGAGCTCGAAAAGCTCACCATCTCCGACTTCAAACCCTCTCTCCGCAAATATCCCTACATTGATTTCAAATATGAACGGGAGATCGGCAACGACATCCTCGAGGTCGAAGGCCTCACCAAGCGCGGCTATTTCGAAAATCTGACCTTTACCGTGCAGAAGGGGGACAAGATCGGCATCCTTTGCGACAAATCGACGGCCGTGACCATGCTCTATGACATTCTGTCGGGCAAAGCCGAACCGGATAGCGGAACGGTCAAATGGGGAAAGACGATATCCTTCTCCTATTATCCGCTCGATAACAGCGAATTTTTCGACGGCTGCAGTCTCACTCTGGTGCAGTGGCTGTCCCAATTTTCCAAGGACCACTATGAGGAATACCTGCGCGGGTGGCTCGGCCGCATGCTCTTCTCGGGCGAAGAGGCCTTGAAACAGGCAAAAGTGCTCTCGGGGGGCGAAAAAGTCAGATGCATGCTCGCAAAAATGATGCTCGAAGGGGGAAATTTCCTCATTCTCGACGAGCCCACCAACCACCTCGACCTCGAGAGCATCACTTCCCTCAACAACGGCCTCACGGCCTTCAAGGGGTGCATGCTTTTGACCTCTCACGATCAGGAACTCATGAATACCGTCTGCAACCGCATCCTCGTCATCGACAACACGAAAGTGTTCGATAAGAACGTCACTTTTGACGAATATATCGACATCGTAAGCGGCTGAAACGATAAAATGGGCTCCGTCGCGGCAAAATAAGAACATAACTTGCGTTTTTTTGTGATTTTTTTCAAAAAAGGCAAAATATTTTGTTTTACACACTTGCAAAATCGAAAAATGTGATGTATACTGTAAGAGAAATAGTGTTTACGGAGGAAACGTAATGTTTGAAGCGTTTTTGGTGATCGGCGGTATCGTGATCGGTATGCTCGTCGCGAGCGTCGTCATGTTGGGCGTCAACCAGTCCAAGAAGAACGGCAGCTCGTCCGACGAAGAGCCCGTAGAGGAACCTCAGCCGGCCGAACAGCCCAAGGAAGAACCCAAAGAGGAGCCCAAGGAAGAGCCCGCTCCCGTCGCGGCCGAAGAGCCCGAGGAGGAGCCTCAGGAAGAACCCGCTCCCGAGGAAGAACCTCAGGAAGAGCCCGCTCCCGAAAAGGAGCCCGAGGAAGGACCCGCTCCCGAAGAGCCTGAAGAAGAGCCCGAAGAGGAACCCGAGGAAGAGGCTGAGGAAGAGCCCGACGAGGAGGACGATGACGAAGAGGGCAAGAAGGCTCCCGTCGTGATCGTTGCGGCCGCCGCCGCTGCCGCGTCGCCCGAGAGCGAGGAATACGACCGCCGCGGCAAGATCATGTATGCAAGGGAAATGACCCCGGGCATGCGCACCGTTCTCGGCTGCGTCGGCGCCGTCTATGACGACAGGCAGTACAGAGTGACCTTCTCTTATTCCTTCAAGGCAAGGCTTGCGCTTGCCGACGAGAAGGCGAGGGAATTCTATACGGAATTTGTGGAAGAAGTCTCCCACTACAAGAAGATCAAGCTCCGCGAGAGCCGCCGCCAGATGCGTATCGGCATTGGCCGCGACCGCATCGGTATCCTTTACTTCAAGGGGACCAAGCTCTGCATCGCGTACGCTCTCTCCAAGGAAGAGGTCGACTACGAGGCGTACAAGATCGAGGATATCTCTGCAAAGGCACGCTTTGAACAGACGCCCGCGATGCTCCGCATGACTTCGGGTCTGAAGTGCAGAAGGGCAAAGATGCTCCTCGGCCAGATCGCCGAAAAGTACGGCATCGAGCGCAAGGAGAACGCTCTCTACGAGCCCGAAATGCCCGAGCTTGACCGCGACGCGCTGTACCTCTCCGAGGACATCAAGATCTTTGCGACGCTCATTCAACGCTCTCCCGCAGAAGAGAACGCATAAGTTTCCGTACATAATAAGCAAGGCCCTTCCGCACCGTCGGGAGGGCCTTATTTTTCTGCCGCGGCCTTTCCGCAAACGGGAGGGCCTCCCGAGGGGGGACGCATGTGAAATTTTCGCAAATTGTAAAAAAATCTTTGTCAATATCGTTGAAAAATTTTCCAAAGGATGTTATACTGTATCTTGACATTATATGCGCTCTCTCTGCATGGCATTGGGAGCAACGGGAGGGATCGTGAATGGAGTCGGTCGCGGAAGCGAGGACAATCGGGATAAAAATAATAAGGCGAAGATCGCAACGCGCGAGACGGTGGGGATGACCTTCCTGCTCTTCGGCGGGCTGCTCTTCTTCATTGTGGCGACGGGCCCGCTGCTCTTCGGGGACGTCGGCAAGGCTATTACCGCGTTCTTTCTCGGAACGGCGGGATTTTACGCATACTTTTTGCTCGTCGCGCTCGTCGTCGGGTCGATCTCTTTGGTCTCGGGGAAACGGCTCCTGCCCAAGGGCTGGACGCTCCGCACCGTCCTCTTCGTGACGGCGGTCTTTTTCATCGTGCATGCGGCGACGGCGGAACGTTTCTTCCTCGATCCCGTCTCATCGGAGATCAACAGTTTCGGCGGCTATCTCTCGGGCTGTTTTTATGCCGCGGGGGAGACCGCGCTGGACAGCACGGGCGGGGGAGTTCTCCTCGGCCTTCTCGGCTATCCCATCCGTTTCCTGTTCCAGTCGGTGGGGGCGTATATCGTCTATGCGCTCGTGCTCGTCTTTGCGCTTTGGTTCCTTCTTCTCGGAACGCCGCTGAGGGCGTATCTTCTCCCCGGCGCCAAAAAGGCCGAAGAACAGACCGAGAAACTTCCCGTAAAATTTGAGGACATTCCCGCGCCCGAGCGCAGCCGCGCTCCCGTGGCGCCCCCGTCTCCCGTGCCCGCGGCGGCTTATGCCGATCCCGCAGCGCAGATGCCCGTTCCGGCGCCCGCGCCGACGCCCGCGCAGTACGCAAACTTCCCTGAACGCACCGCCTTTGGCTCGCCGCGGAACGACGCACAGACGCGGAGCCGTGAGATCCTCTTCGGGAAGGACCCTGCGACGAACTATCGCGAAAATCTCATCTACAACGAGGATTCCCTGTTCAATTCCCAGCCCCGCCGCTCCAACATCCGGCCGACGGATTCCTATGCCGACCGCTATGCCGACGGGTCGGGCAGCACGCGCTCCCCGATGCCCCGCCGCGTTACGGACAGCAGACAGCAGGAGACGGACAGCGGCTATTCTTACCCGCTGAACGAGGACAATTATCCCCAAAAACCTTCCTACCGCGCACCCATCGCGGATGCGCCCAAGCAGGATTTCTATAAAAACGATGTGCCCGAAGAGCCCGCTCCCGCTCCCGCTCCCGCTCCCGCGCCCATGCCGCCGTTCGGGCAGCAGCCTGCCTATGACCAACGGTCTGCATTTGAACAGCGGCCCGCATTCGACCAGCGGTCTGCGTTTGAGCAGCGTCCCGCGTTTGATCAACGGTCTGTATTTGAGCAGCGGCCCGCGTCCGACCAAAGATCTGCGTTTGAGCAGCGGCCGACCTTCAATGAGCCCCGCGAGCAGGGCGCCTTCGGACAGTCTCTGTTCGGCGACGCTCCCGCGCGGTCCGACCGCTCCTTCCCGCCACCCGCCGCTCCCTCGGAGCCCGAAACGGCGACGGATGAATTTCTCTCCCGCGGCAGACGGGACATCACGCCGCCCGAGCCCGAAACAACGTCGGATGAATTGTTCTCCCGCGGCAGACGGGACATCACGCCGCCCGAGCCCGAAACGACGTCGGACGAATTGTTCTCCCGCGGCAGAAGGGACATCACGCCGCCCGAACCCGAGACGCCATCGGATGAATTTCTCTCCCGCGGCAGAAGGGACATCACGCCTCCCGAGCCCGAGACAACGTCGGACGAGCTGTTCTCCCGCGGCAGAAGGGACATCACGCCTCCCGAGCCCGAGACAACGTCGGACGAGCTCTCCGAGAGCCGCATCTTCGACAGCGGCCTGAGGAGCAATGCCTCGCTCTTCGACGACGACGGGCCCCTCGACGAGGAAGAACCGCCCGCACCGCCTCCCGCACCCGAGCGGAAGGCCGTTCCCAAGAAGAAAAAACATGTTTGGCCGAAGTACAAGCGCCCGAGCACCGACCTTCTCAACAGCTATGAGGACAGGCCGACGCTCTCCAACGAGGAAGTGGGGCGCAATTCGGGCATCATTCTCGATACGCTCCGCCGCTATAAGATAGAGACGCACGTCATCGGCGTCAAACCGGGCGCGTCCGTCACGCGGTACGACCTCGCCATGCCCGAAAACGCCACCATCAGCAACGTCACCCGCTATGACGAGGAGCTTGCCGTCTATCTTCAGGTCAAGGGCGTCAACATGTATGCGAATCCCGAAGTCCGCGGCATCTCCGTCGAGGTCCCCAACGAAAAGCGTTCCACCGTCGGCCTCAAGTCGGTACTGGAATCGGACGAGTTCAAAAAGGACAGCCCCGACGCGCTGCTCTTTGCGCTCGGACAGGATGTCGAGGGGAGATCCCTTTGCGGCAACATCACCGACATGACGCACATCCTCGTCGCGGGCATGACGGGCTCGGGCAAATCCATCACGATGCACGCGATGCTCATCTCCATGCTCTTCAAGTATTCGCCCGAGGAGCTCCGTCTCATCCTCATCGACCCCAAGCAGTCGGAGTTCACGCTCTATGAGGGCATTCCGCACCTCATGATCAACGAGATCATCACGCAGCCGCCCAAGGCCGTCGCGGCCCTCAACTGGGCGGTCGCCGAGATGGAGCGGAGATATACTCTCTTCAACGAAAAGACGCGTGCGGGCACGGCCGTCTCAAAGATCGACGAATACAACCAGAACCTCGGACCCGACGAGGAACGCCTTCCCAAGATCATCATCGTCGTCGACGAGTTCTCCGACCTCATGATGACGTCCAAGAAGGAAGTGGAAGATAAGATCATACGTCTTGCCCAGAAGGCGAGGGCGGCGGGCATCCATCTGGTGCTTGCGACCCAACGTCCCGACGCGACCGTCATCACGGGCGTCATCAAGAGCAATCTCCCGACGCGCATCTCGCTCTCCGTGGACTCCGACCTCAACTCCCGCATCATGCTCGACGAGTCGGGCGCCGAAAAACTGCTCGGCCTCGGCGACATGATCATCAAGGCGGGGGGCAAGTCCCGCCGTGCGCAGGGCGCCTTCATCAGCGCCTCCGAGCGGCAGCGGGTCATCAACTACATCCGCGAAAACAACGAATGCTGGTTCGACGATTCCGTCGCAGAGGCCATCGAAAGGCCCGACAGCGCCTCGGGCGGCGGCATGGGCGGGGACGGCGGCGAAGTCAACGAGACGTACATCCGTGCGCTCGGCGTCGTCGTCAAGCGCGGACAGGCCTCCATCTCGCTTATCCAGAGAAGCCTCGGCATCGGCTACAACCATGCGGGCAAGATCATCGAGTGGATGGAATCGCAGGGATTCATCTCGGCGTTCGAGGGCTCCAAGGCCCGCACCGTCCTTCTCACCAAGGAAGAGTTCGAGAGTAGATTCGGGGGGCTCGATTGATGCTCAAAAAGACCTTCGGAATGATCTCTCTCGGCTGCGACAAGAACCGCGTGGACGGGGAGAGGCTGCTCGGGGAGATCGTGCGCCACGGCTGTACGGTCACGGACGACCTTGCAAAGGCGCAGGTCCTCATCGTCAACACATGCGCCTTCCTCAACAGCGCGCGGGAAGAATCGCTCGCCGCCGTGTTCGAGGGCAACCGCTATCGCGAGGGAAATCTCGAAAAGATCGTCGTCACGGGCTGCCTGCCCGAAAAATTCATCGGCGAACTTTTTCCCGCCCTCTCGGAGGCCGACGTATTCTTGGGCGTCAAGGACTGTTCCGAGCTCTTTCCCGCCCTTGAGAAGTCGTACAGAGAGGGGCAGCGCGTCAACGCCGTGGGCATGGGCAGCGGCGCCCGCCCCGAACGGTATGTCTCCACGATGCCCCATCTGAAGTACCTCAAGATCGCAGACGGCTGTTTCAACCACTGTACCTATTGTCTCATCCCCAAGATCAGGGGCAAATACGTCTCCTATCCCATGGAAGAGCTCGTCTCCGAGGCGGCGTCCTTGGGCGAGACGGACGAGCTCGTCCTCGTCGCACAGGACACCACCCGCTATGGCGAGGACACGGGCCGAAACAGGTTTACGGAACTTCTCGGCAGGCTCTCGGCGCTTGGCAACATCCGCCGCATCCGCCTTCTGTATTGCTATCCCGAGGTCGTCACGGACGAACTCATCGCAAAGATCGCAGAGGACGAAAAGATCGTCAAATATCTCGACATCCCCCTGCAGCACAGCGAGGACAGGATCCTGAAACTCATGGGGCGGAAGGGGACGCGGAAGGAATATGCGGAACTCATCGCAAAGCTCCGCAAAAATATCCACGGCGTCGCCCTCCGCACGACGTTCATCACGGGCTTTCCCACCGAGACGGAAGAGGAGCACAGGGCCCTTCTTTCCTTCCTTGAAGAGGAAGAGTTTGAAAACTGCGGCGTCTTTGCCTACTCCCGCGAAGAGGACACGCCCGCCTACAAGCTCAAGGGGCAAATTCCCTATCAGACCAAGAAACGCAGACAGAGGGAACTCTATCAAAAACAAGCCCTTATTTCTGCGGCGAAACTCAAAACATACGTCGGCAAGACGCTCTCCGTCATCTGCGACGGCATCGACTATGAGAAGTCCTGTTTTGTCGGCAGAGCGTACTTTCAGGCATACGAGATCGACGGCTGCGTCTATTTCACGGCCGAAAAGGCAGAGGAGGGGAAACGCTATGACGTCCTCATCACCTCTGCGGATACATACGACTTATACGGAAAATGTGAGGCATAACTATGAATTTACCCAACAAGATCACCCTTACTCGGATCATGATGATCCCGCTCTTCATCCTCGTTTTCTACCTTGATGTGTTCCCGGGCAGACAGTGGCAGTACATCATCGCGGCGATCATCTTCGTCGTCGCGGCGTCCACCGACTTCCTCGACGGCTACATCGCCCGTTCGCGCGGGCTCGTCACCAATCTCGGCAAATTCCTCGATCCCATTGCCGACAAGGTGCTGAACTCCACGGCGTTCATCCTGCTCCTCACGCGGCCCGTCGTGTTCGAGGTCGGTCCCTTTGCGAATGCGCACTGCGGAACGATCATCGCGGGCATCTGCGTCGCCGTCATCATGGCGCGTGAGCTCATCGTCAGCGGGTTCAGAATGATCGCGGCGGGGCAGCATCTCGTCCTCGCGGCGGACATGGTCGGCAAAGTCAAGACCGTCGTTCAAGACGTCGCCATCACCATTCTTCTCATCGTCACGGCCTGCCTCGACGTTCCGACGGCAGGCATGCTGTTCGCCTACATCGGCATCGCGCTCTTCTGGCTCTGCACGCTCCTCACCGTCGTCTCTGGCGTCCACTATATCGTGAGGAACAAGCACGTCCTCGCCGACAAGGAGCAGGAATGAACGCGGTGGCCGTACTTGTCAACAATAAAAACTCTCTCTCCTCGGTGAACTTCCTCTGTATCACCGACGCACTGCTTTCGGGCGGCGTCTTTCTCGATGAGACGGCGATCCTGCCCTATGACGCGCCGCAGACCGTCACATCCACGCTCGCGCGGCTCGTCTCAGAGCACCGTTTCGTCTATCTCATCTGCGACGAGGCCCTGCTCTTTTCGGCACGCGAGGCGCTCTCGGCGGCCACGGGGGAGAATTTTACGGAGAACTACACGCTCACCGTCAAGGAGACGCTCTGTTTCGTGCTCCCCGCAAACGAGAGGGGCGTCGGGATCGTCAGGAACGAGACCATTCCGCTCGTCGACGAAAAGCGGGGGAATTCTTACCTGCGCACATGTATCCGCACCGTCTGCGCCCCGTCGGATGTCGTCCGTGCCGCCTTCGCAAAGGCGGAAGAGGCGGCGGGCGGAAAACTCCTTCTCCACATGAATACGCATTACGGCAACGGCCGCATCGAGATCATCTACGACCGCAACACCCCCAAGATGACGGCGGATGAAGTCGTGCGCATCCTCGCGACCGAGCTTTCCGAGTACATCTATTCGATGGAGGACGAGAGCATGGAAAAGCGTCTCGTCGACGCGCTGAAGGTGCGCCGCATGCACATCTCCACGGCCGAAAGTTTCACGGGCGGCGGCGTGGGTGCGGCGATCGTCTCCGTTCCCGGGGCGAGCTCCGTCTTTTACGAGGGGCTCAACACCTACGACAGCGGCTCCAAGGAAGAACGCCTCGGCGTCGACTCCTTCACCCTCAAACAGAAGGGAGCCGTCTCCGACCAGACCGCCTACGAGATGGCGGTGGGGCTCTTAAAGAGCGGCCACTGCGACCTCGCGATCGCCACGACAGGCTATGCGGGCCCCTCGACCGAGACGCAGCCCGCGGGCCTTTGCTATATCGCGGTCGGCACGAAGGAGCGGGTCCGTGTCTACCGTCCCGAGCTCTCGGGGGATCGGGAGACCATCACCAAGACGGCCATTCAGCTTGCGCTCTTTTTCGCATTCAGCGAGATCAAATAAAATCGTGAAAACATTCTTAAGGAGTGATGAATATGAACGAAGAAAAACAGAAGGCATTGGAGGCAGTGCTTGCCCAGATCGAAAAGAGCTACGGCAAGGGCGCCATCATGAAACTCGGCGAGGACGCGGGGGATAACAACATCGAAGTCATCCCCACGGGCTGTCTCTCGCTCGATCTGGCGCTCGGCATCGGCGGCGTTCCCCGCGGCAGAATGGTCGAGATCTACGGCCCCGAATCCTCGGGCAAGACGACAGTCGCCCTGCACTGCGTCGCCGAGGCGCAGAAGAGGGGCGGCATCGCGGCATTCGTCGACGCGGAACACGCCCTCGACCCAGTCTACGCGAAACATTTGGGCGTCAACCTTGAGGAGCTCTACGTCTCCCAGCCCGACACGGGCGAACAGGCGCTCGACATCGTGGACGCGCTCGTCAGGAGTTCGGCCGTTGACATCATCGTTATCGACTCCGTCGCCGCGCTCACGCCCAAGGCCGAGATCGAGGGAGACATGGGGGAAAGCCATGTCGGCCTTCAGGCCCGCCTCATGTCGCAGGCGCTGAGAAAGCTCACGGCCATCGTCAACAAGTCCAAGACGTGCGTCATCTTCATCAACCAGCTGCGCGAGAAGGTCGGCGTGATGTTCGGCAATCCCGAAGTCACCCCGGGCGGCAAGGCCCTCAAATTCTATGCGTCCATCCGCATCGACGTCAGAAAGACGGACATCTTAAAGGATACGGAGGGGGCGGCGGGCAACCGCACGCGGGCCAAGGTCGTCAAGAACAAGCTCGCTCCGCCCTTCCGTCAGGCCGAATTCGACATCATGTACGGCGAGGGCGTCTCGCAGGAAGGGTGCATCATCGACCTCGGCGTGCAGTACGAGATCATCAAGAAGAGCGGCGCATGGTTCAGTTATAACGACAACAAGATCGCCAACGGCAAGGAGAAGATGCGGCAGTTCCTGAAGGACAATCCCGAGCTTGCCGCCGAGATCGAGCAGAAGATCCGCATTGCCGCCAAGGGCGCCCCCGTGGAATCCATCGCAGGCGAGGAGTAAACAGCTCCGCCGCTCATTCTGAGCCTCCGCTCATCCTGACCCTGAGCTTGTCGAAGGGGAAGGATCCCCTCAAACGAAGTCTCGCCCTCCCGCGTCATGTTGAGCGTAGCGAAACATCCCTCAAACGAAGTCCTTGCTCCCTCCCGAGGAGGGGGGTAAAGTGGTGGGTGCCCCGTCAGGGGCGGAAAGGGTGTCCTCATGCCCCGTGGGGCAATCCCCACATTCAAACAACAAACCATGAAACATCAATTCATAAAGGCGGCGGCGGCGAGCCCCGATCTCAGGGTCGCAGACCCCGCCTATAACGCAAAACAGATCATCTCCGTCATCGACGGACAGGCCGAGAAGGGGACGGAGCTCCTCGTATTCCCCGAGCTCTCCCTCTCGGGCTACACCTGCGGGGACCTTTTCCTGCAAAAGGCCCTTCTCGACGGATGTCTCTCCGCGCTCGAGGACGTGGCGGCGGCGACAAAGGGCAAGAAAATGCTCGTCTACGTCGGCCTTCCCGTCGCCTGTGCGGACAAAATCTACAACTGTGCGGCGGCCGTCTCGGACGGAAAAGTGCTCTCCTTCACTCCCAAGACCTACCTTCCCAACTACGGCGAGTTCTATGAACAGCGCCACTTCGCGAGCGGAAAGGGGTTCGTCGGCACCGTCCGCCTCAAGAATGGCACGGCGGTCATTTCGGCAAACAACATCGTCTGCGATGAGGAGCACGGCGTCAGCGTGGCCTGCGAGATCTGCGAGGACATCTGGACGGCCGCTCCGCCCTCGATAGGGCATTGCCGCCGCGGCGCGACGGTCATCGTCAACCTCTCCGCGTCCAATGAGCTCGTCGGAAAGCGTGAACGCCGTCACGGCATCCTCTCATCGCATTCCCGCAAGAACATCTGCGCATATCTCTATTGCAGTTCGGGCGTGGGGGAGAGCACGTCGGACATGGTCTTTGCAGGCAACAACATCATCTATGAAAACGGCAGCTGTCTCGCCGAGACCAAACCCTTCGGACAGGGCGTCTGCGAGGCGGAGATCGACGTCGGCTATCTCATCTCTTCCCGCATGAGGACGACTTCCTTTATGACTTCCTGCGAGCCCGCGGAGCCCGCCTATTCATATATCTCCGCGTCCTTTGTGACGGAGAATGGCCTCACGCTCCGAAAAGTCGATCCCACGCCCTTCGTCCCGCACGATGAAGGGGAGAGAATGGAGCGGGCGGAGCTCATTCTGAACATGCAGGCGCACGCGCTCGCACAGCGTTTCAAGGCGACGCATGCCGAAACGGCGGTCCTCGGCGTCTCGGGCGGGCTCGACAGCACCCTCGCCCTGCTCGTCATTCTCCGCGCCTTCGACCTTTTGCAAATGCCCCGTGACAAGGTGGTCGCCGTCACGATGCCGGGGTTCGGCACAAGTCTGAAAACCAAAAACAACGCCAACGCGCTCATGCAGGCGCTCGGCGTCAATGTCAAGACGGTCAACATCTCACAGACTGTCCTTCGCCACTTCAAGGACATCGGCCACGACCCAGAGCTCGCCGATACCGTCTATGAGAACGCACAGGCCCGCTACCGTACGATGGTGCTCATGGACCTCGCCAACGAGACGCACGGGCTCGTCATCGGCACGGGGGATCTGAGCGAGCTCGCCCTCGGTTGGTGCACCTACAACGGCGACCACATGTCGATGTACGCCGTCAATTGTTCGGTCCCCAAGACGCTCGTCAAGTATCTCGTCCTCTCCGAGGCAGAACGGCTCGGCGGCAGGGCGGAAGTCGTCTTAAAGAGCGTTCTCTCCACGGAGATCTCCCCCGAACTTCTTCCCACAGACAGCGAGGGGAACATCGCCCAAAAGACGGAGGACCTCATCGGCCCCTATGAATTGACGGATTTTTATCTGTATCATATGCTGAGACGGGGGGACCCGCCCGCAAAATTGCTCTATCTCGCCGAGATCGCCTTTGCGGGGAAATATGACCGCGCGACCCTCAAAAAGTGGCTCGTGAACTTCTATAGACGCTTTTTCAGCCAACAGTTCAAGCGCAACAGCGTCCCCGACGGCGTCAAGGTGGGGCCCGTGTCCCTCTCGCCCCGCGCCGACTGGCGCATGCCCTCCGACGCCTCCGCCGCCCTCTGGCTCGAAGAAGCCGAAAAACTGTAAAACGCCTCCCGCTCATCCTGTCCCACCCTCGCACTCATTCTGAAGTCCCAACTCGCCCTCCCACGTTGAAGGGGGAGGGGGTTGCCCTTATACGAAGTCCGCCCTCCGCGTCATGTTGAGCGTAGCGAAACATCCCGAAGAACGAAGTCCGTCCTCCGCGTCATCCTGAGCCGTCGCCGAAGGCGACGTGTCGAAGGATCCCCTCAAACGCAGTAGGGGGTCCGCCACAATTTTTCAATCTTCATTTTGAATTCTTAATTTCTCTCAAGGAGTACTTATGTCATTCATCAAAAACTTTGCGTGGGGCGTGGCGACCGCGTCCTACCAGATCGAAGGCGGCACCTATGAGGACGACAAGGGCCTCAGCGTCTGGGACGTGGCGTCCGAGACCGAGGGCCGCGTCTTTGAGGGACACAAGGGCCACATCGGCTGCGACCACTACCATAAATGGAAAGAGGACGTCGCCCTCATGAAGGAACTCGGCATCAAGGCCTACCGTTTCTCCATCAACTGGTCCCGTCTCATCCCCGAAGGAGAGGGGAAGGTCAGCGAAGCGGGCAAGAATTTCTACCTGGATCTTTTCAAGGAGCTCAAAGCCGCGGGCATCGCGCCGTGGGTGACCCTCTTCCATTGGGACTATCCCTATGCGCTCTACAAGCGGGGCGGATGGCTGAATCCTCAGAGTTCCGACTGGTTTGCGGCCTATGCAAAGACGGTCGCGGAGCTCTTCGGTGAGTATCTGGAACACATCATCCTCATCAATGAGCCCGAGTGCTTTGTGGGCCTCGGCCACTTCTCGGCGGGGCATGCGCCCTTTTTGAAACTTCCTGTCCGCGACGTCGCACAGGTCTCCCACAACGTGCTCCTCGCCTGCGGCAAGGCCGAAAAAATATTGAGAAAGACGATAGACCATCCCGTGAAGATCGGCACGGCACAGGCATATTGGCCCGCCATTCCCGCCACGGACGGCGAAAAAGACGTCGAAATGGCCAAAAAGGAGACCTTCACCTGCCACAAGGACTTCGGCGGCGTCACGCTTTGGCTCGATCCGCTGTTAAAGGGCGAATATCCGAAGGACTACCTCGCTTGGTTCAAGGAGAACGGCTTTGTTCCCCCCGCAGAGGACTTGAAGATCATCAAGAGCAAGCTCGATTTCTGCGGCCTCAACACCTATTCGGGCAATCCCGTCAAGGATGAAGGGGGCAAGCCCGTCTATCTTACGCCCTCTCCCGCCGTGCCCAAGACGGACATGCGGTGGAACGTCTATCCCAAAGTCATGTACTTTGGTCCGAAATTCATTTACGAACGTTACGGCCTTCCCGTCGTGTACACCGAGGACGGCGTCGCGCTCGCCGAGTGGAAGGATCTGAACGGCGAGATCAATGACTTCAGCCGCATCGACTTCCTGAAACGGTATCTCCGCGAGCTCCACCGCGCCGCACAGGAAATTCCCGTCGAGGGGTATTTCTATTGGACGCTCTACGACAACTACGAGTGGACGGAGGGATTCTCCAAGAAGTTCGGCATCGTGCATTTCGACCCTGAAACGCTCGAGCGCACGCCCAAGAAGAGCGCCTATTTCTACAAACAGGTCATCGAGACCAACGGCGAAGCCGCGCTGAAGTGACGCATCGGCGGGCCGCCCCCGCGTCATCCTGCCCCGCGCGCATTCTTATTGCTCCAAGCGCGGCACGAGGAGCGTAGCGACGAAGTAGCGAATGCGAAGGGCCTCAAACGAAGTCCTTGTCCCCTCCTTGGAGGGGGGTAGGGTGTGGGCAATGTATTCCGTTCCCCGCCGCAATTTTGAATTTTGAATTTTTAATTTACATCGAGGTAATTATGCGTTGTCTGTATTGTAACTGTACCGAGAGCAAAGTCATCGATTCCCGTTCCGCCGACGACGACAGATCCATCAGGCGCCGCCGTGAGTGCATCGGCTGCGGCAGACGGTTCACCACCTACGAGACCATCGAGATCTCGCCCATTCTCGTCGTGAAATCGGACGGAACGCGTCAGGCGTTCGACGTCACAAAGATCAAGCAGGGCATCATCAAGGCCTGTGAAAAGACGTCCGTCTCCCTCGAGAAGATCGACGCTCTCGTCGAGGACATCTCCAAACAGGTCTACAATTCCCTCGAGCAGGAGATCACTTCCAAACAGATCGGCGAGATGGTCATGGAGGGTCTGAAGGAGCTCGACGAGGTCGCCTATGTCCGCTATGCCTCGGTGTACCGCTCCTTCAAGGACATCTCCTCCTTCATGGCGGAATTGCAGAAGATGATGGAGAAAAAGGACGCGGAGAACAAGTGAACCATATGCCCAAAAGAACTGTTTCCGTAGGCGGCGTTCTCCTCGGCGGGGGGAAGATCGCCGTGCAGAGCATGACAACGGAAAGGACGAGCGACGTGGAGAAAAGCGTCGCTCAAATTCTGCGTCTCGAAGAGGCGGGCTGTGACATCGTCCGCGTCGCCGTTCTCGACGAAGAGGACGCCCGCGCCATCCGCGCCGTCAGAGAGAGGATCCACATCCCGCTCGTCGCCGACATCCATTTTTCCGCCCGTCTCGCCGTTCTCTCGGCCGAAAACGGTGCGGATAAGCTCCGCGTCAACCCCGGTAACATCGGGGGAGAACGGGAGATCGCCCTCGTCGCCGACTGTCTGAAGGCACATCATATCCCCGTGCGGGTGGGGGCCAATACGGGGAGCATCGAGCCGCACTTTTACGAAAAATACGGCAGAAGCGCCCTTGCGCTCGTCGAAAGCGCCCTCTCGAACGTCTCCGCGTTTGAAAAACACGGCGTACAGGACATCGTCATCTCCGTCAAGGCGTCCGACGTCCCGCTCACCGTCGAGGCCTATGAGCTCTTGGCGGGCCGCAGCGGACTTCCCCTGCACGTCGGCGTCACCGAGGCGGGCGGCGGGGAATTTGCCCTTGTCAAGAGCGCCGTCGGCATCGGCTCTCTGCTTCTGAAGGGCGTCGGAGACACCATCCGCGTCTCTCTTTCGGACGATCCCGTCAAAGAGGTCATCGCCGCGCACGACATTCTGCGTGCCTGCGGTCTCGAGAAAGAGTTTGTGGAAGTCGTCTCCTGCCCGACCTGCGGAAGGTGCATGTACGACTGCACGGGCCTTGCCGAACGGGTCAGGAACTTCGTTTCCGCCGTCAGAAAGCCGCTCAAAGTCGCCGTCATGGGCTGTGTCGTCAACGGCCCCGGCGAGGCGAAGGGGTGCGATCTGGGTATCGCGGGCGGCAAGGACTACTGCATGATCTTCCGAAAGGACGGCTCCATGGAGAGGGTCCCCGTCACGTCGGCGGAAGAGACCTTTTTCGCACGGCTGAAGGAACTATTGCAATGAGAAGTAAACAATTTTTGAGCGACATCCGTGAAAACGAGAATTTACAGCGGGCCGTCCTCACCAAGATCGAGGTCGAAAGGGACACTGTGACCTTCCGCCTCGTCACAGACAAGACATACACGCGGGAGGACGTAGCCTATGCCGAACGCGTCGCCGCACGCTATGTCCCCGAAGGTTACAGGGCGGCTGTGGGCCTCATGAAGTCGGTGCCCGACGCAGAGGGCATCCGCCGCGCCGTCGCCGATATCCTGAGAAGGCGTTTCCCCGCTGTCGCCGCATTCATTTCCCCCGACGGGATCGAAGTCGAAGGGAAAGAGGGCGGCGGCCGTTTCTTCATTCCCGCCGACGAGAGCGAGCGTGCGCTCCTCTTGGCCGACGGCGTCCTCGACGCCCTGCATGAGGAACTCGGCCGCATGTTCTGCGGGACATGGTTCGGCGAATTTCGTTTCGAGAAGAAGGAAAAGGGGGAGATCGAGAGCGCCGCTCCTCCGCCCCCCGAACGCATTCTTCCGCCCCGCACCTTCAAAATTTGCGACCTCGAGCCCATTGACGGCGCCGAGGCGGATACGGCCGTCTACATCGCCGACCTCACAAAGGAAGCGCAGGGCGTCACCGTCTGCGGCCGCGTCTCCTTCATCGACGAGCGGCAGACAAAGAACGGAAAACCTTGGTTTTCCGTCTCCGTTTCGGACGGAACGGGCATGCTGCGGGCGTCCTATTTCTCCAAAAAGAGCACGCTCGAGAAGGTCCGTGCGCTCAAGACGGGGGACAGCGTCGTGCTCACGGGCGACAACGAACTTTGGAACGGCAGTCTCTCCTTCCGTGCAAAGTCGGTGGACCTCGGACGGCAGCCCGACGGTTTCGTGCCCGAGGCCCGTCCTTCCCGTCCCTGTCCCGCGCAGTACCGCGCCGTCTTTCCCGCGCCCGACGTCGACATGGTGCAAGGGGGGCTCTTCGATGAGAACGGCCTTTCGGACGCCTTTCGGAGACGCACCTTTGTCGTGTTCGATCTGGAGACGACGGGCCTCAACATGAATCCCGTCGGCGGTCAGGTGGACAGGATCATCGAGATCGGCGCCGTCAAGATCGCGGACGGCAAGATAGCCGAACGCTTCTCGACCTTCGTCGCCTGTCCCGTCAGATTGCCCGAGGAGATCGTGCGCCTCACGGGGATCACGGACAACATGCTCATCGGCGCTCCGAACATCTCGGACGTCATGGCCGATTTCTACAAATTCACATTCGGCGCCGAGATCGTCGCGCACAACGGTTTCATGTTCGACTTCAAGTTCATCCGCTACTACGGCGAAAAGGAGGGTTTCCTCTTCGGGAACAGGATGCACGACACGCTGAACCTCTCGCAGGAGCTCCTTCCCATGCTCTCCAACCATAAGCTCGACACGATCGCCGACAAATTCGGTTTCACCTTCAACCACCACCGCGCCTATGACGACGCGTTCGTCACCGCCAAGATCTTTTTGGAACTCGCCAAGATGAAGGAGATTTGACCGCAAACAGATCCCGCTCATCCCTCCCCTTACCCCTCCCCCTTCAACGGGGGAGGGGTAAGGGGAGGGGGTTGCCTTTCCCCATTGTCATCCCGAGCTTGTCGAGGGATCTCCATGTTTCCATTGTTATCCCGAGCTTGTCGAGGGATCTCCATGTTTCCATTGTCATCCCGAGCTTGTCGAGGGATCTCCATGTTTCCATTGTCATCCCGAGCTTGTCGAGGGATCTCAACCGCAATAGAGATTTCTCGACTACGCCTTCGGCTCCGCTCGAAATGACATAGACCCACGGAGCTCTGCCCGTTTAATGGGATCCTTCGCTGACGCTCAGAATGAACGCAACGCGCTCAATTTTCATTTTTCATCCTTAATTTTTTCGAGAAACGCTTGCAAAACGGCGGAAAGTATGGTAAAATAAAGACACTTGATCGATGAAAAGAGATTGAGAGCGGGTCTCCGCTCTCAAATTTCTTTATTCGGGGGTTCTATGAAGGTCAAACCGATCGCGGAAGTCATTGAATTTTTACAGCCGTACGCAAAAGAGACGGGCGTGGAGATCGTCGACGCCGCTTGGGACATGCGCCAAAAGTCGCTTACCGTCTATATCGACAAAGAGGGCGGGCTCGACATCGTAACGTGCGAAAAGTTTCACCGTGCGATCGACGGGCCGCTCGACGAGTTCGATCCCACCTTCGGCGAGGGTTACACGCTCAATTGTTCTTCCCCCGGGCTCGACCGTCCCTTCAAGACGCAGCAGGATTTTGACCGTCACATGGGCGAGAAGGTGGAAGTCCGCCTCTATGCGCCGATCGGCGGGAAGAAATACTACGAGGGCGTTTTGAAGGCCTTCGACGGCACATCCGTCACGATCGCAGAGGGGGAGAAGGAGCTCACCTTCCCCTTTGACAAGTGCTCAAAGGTCTGCCTCTGCATCGAGATCTGAAAAAATCAACCGTTTGAATATAAGGAGATACGTTATGGCAACCAAGGATTATAAGGATTTTTTTGAGGCGCTCGCCGATCTGGAGCGCGAAAAGGGCATCAGCGAGAGCGTGTTTTTGAAGGCGCTTTCGGATGCGCTCGCCTCCGCTTACAAACGGCAGTTCGAGGACGACACGGGCGTCGTGGACGTCCGCATCGATCCCGAAAAATATTCTATGCGCTTTTACCTCGTCCACACCGTCGTCGACGGCGAAGAGGCGGGCGAGGGCGAAATGCTCCTCGAGGACGCTCAGGATATCCGTTCCGACGCCAAGGTCGGCGATGTTTTGGAGCAGGAATTTGTCCCCAAGGACTTCTCGCGTATCGCCGCGCAGACCGCAAAACAGGTCATTTTGCAGAAGATCCATGAGACCGAGCGCGACAACACCCTCTCCGAGTTTTCCGACAAGGAAGGGGAGCTCATGAGCGGGCTCGTCCGCAAGGTCGAGGCAAAGAATGTCTATATCGAGCTCGGCAAGGCCCAGATCGAAGGCGTGATGCTGCCGCAGGATCAGGTCCCCGGGGAAAAGTATGTGCCCGGAGACAGGATCAAGGTGTTCGTCAAGCGCGTGAAGAGCGGCGGAAAGAACGCACAGGTGCTCGTCTCCCGTTCCTCGGCAGGTCTTGTCCGCCGTCTGTTTGAGGAGGAAGTCCCCGAGATCAAACAGGGCCTCGTCACGATCAAGGCCGTCTCGAGAGAGGCGGGCCACAGGACGAAGATGGCCATCTTCTCCGAGGATCCCCGCATCGACGCCGTCGGCGCATGCGTCGGCAACAAGGGGGCGAGGGTCAACGCCGTCGTGCAGGAGCTCGGCGGGGAAAAGATCGACATCATTCTCTGGAGCGAGAACCCGCTCGAGTTCATCGCCAAGGCGCTTTCGCCCGCGACGGTCATTTCCGTGACGCAGCTGACCGAAAAGTCCGCCGTCGCCGTCGTCCCCGACGACAAGCTCTCCCTCGCCATCGGCAGGGACGGGCAGAACGCCCGCCTCGCCGCGCGGCTCACGGGCTGGAAGATCGACGTCAAGAGCGAATCTGCCGCCTCGAAACTCAACCTCGGCGACTACACCGACGCCGAGGGAACGGAGGAATAAATGCCGCAGGAGCGTAAGATCCCCATGCGCACCTGCATCGCATGCAGGGAAGAGAAACCGAAGAGAGACATGCTCCGCGTCGTCAAAAACAATGCGGGGGAAATTTCCTTGGACTTTTCGGGGAAAATGGCGGGCCGCGGCGCCTATCTGTGTTGCAGCGAGGCCTGCGTCAAAAAGCTCAGGAAATACCGCCTTCTGAACAAGGCCTTTTCCTGCGAAGTCCCCGAGGAAGTCTACGCACGCATCGAGGAGGAGAGCGGTGCAAGTTAAGATCGCAAGCTATCTGGGCCTCGCGCGGCGGGCGGGGAAACTCACGCTCGGCGTCAACGCCCTCGGAACGGTAAAGAAATGTTTTCTCATCGCGGCGGACCCCGCAGCGTCGGAAAATTCCAAAAAAGAGATCGAAAAACAGCAAAGAAGGCTCAAATGCCCGCTCGTTTTTCTCGACGGCTTGGGAGAAACGGTGGGGAAAGCGGGCTGTATGGTCGCGGCGGTCAGAGAGGAACATCTCGCCGCAGCCATCTTAAAGGAAATCGGAGAATAGGTCAGGAAGGTAACGAATGGCATACGAGAATATCGAAAAATTGTATCAACTCGCCGCGGATCAGGAGACCGCCGCGCTGCAGAAGGCGATCGCCGCCAACGAGAAACAGCTCTCGGAGCTCATGAAGAAACTCTCCGAGCTCGAGGCGGCCGTCCTCAAAAAGCGGGCGGAAGAAGAGGCGAAACGCGAGGAAGAGCTCAGAAAACAGGAAGAGGAGAGAGCGGAGGCCGCAAGGCTCGAGGCGCAGGCCGCCGAGGAAGCAAGGAAGGCAGAAGAGGCCGAAGAGGCCAAAAAGGCCGAGGCGCAGGCAAAAGAGAACGCTTCGCGTCCCGAACCGCCCAAGGCAGAGGCCGCTAAAACCGACAAGCCGCCTCTCTCAAGGCCCGCGCCGCCCGCGTCCGCCCGTCCGACCTTCCGTCCCGATGCAAAGGCGGCCCAGCCGCGGCCGACATTCAACAGTCCGCGCCCGTCCGTTCAGGGGCAGGGAAGGCCGCCCCGCACGGGCGCACCCGTCCAGCCCCGCACGGGCATGACAGGGGCGGCGGCAAGACCGCCGCGTCCCGCGGCGCGTCCGTCCGTTCCCCCGGCTCCCGCGCCCGTCCAGAGGAAGGATACGCCCAAGAAGTTCGACAAGACCTTTGTCGAGCGCCGTCCCGTCAACAAACGCGCGCTCATCCGTCAGCAGGGGGCGACCGTCGGCGACTTCGACGAGGACAAGAGCGGGTACAGAAAGGCCCGTTTCGGCAAGAAGGGCGCAAAGCGCGAGGCGCAGACCGTCAAGATCGACCACGCCGTCGTCACGAGCCGCGAGATCCCCATCAAGGTCCTCTCCGAAAAGCTCGGCATCTCGGCAGTGGAGATCGTCAAACGCCTCTTCAAGGAGGGCGTCACCAAGACGGTCAACGAATCCATCGACTACGACAACGCCGCCTATATCGCATTGGAGCTCGGCATCGACCTCGAATATAAGCCCGAAAAGACGGCGGAAGAGACGCTCATCGAGGCGCATGAAGAGGGGGATGCGGAGAACGCCGTTCCCCGCGCACCCGTCGTCACCGTCATGGGCCATGTCGACCACGGCAAGACGTCCCTTCTCGACAAGATCAGAAAGACCAACGTCACCGAGGGCGAGGCGGGCGGCATCACGCAGAGCATCGGCGCATACACGGTCGAACTCGGCGAAGGCAAGAAGATCACCTTCATCGATACCCCCGGCCACGCGGCCTTCTCGGCCATGCGTGCGCGGGGCGCGAAGGTCACGGATATCGTCGTGCTCGTCGTCGCAGCAGACGACGGCATCATGCCGCAGACGGTCGAGGCCATCGACCACGCCAAGGCGGCCGAAGTTCCCATCATCGTCGCGATGAACAAGATGGATAAGCCCCATGTCGATCCCGATAAGGTCAAGCAGGGGCTCATGAAGTACGATCTCGTCCCCGAAGAATGGGGCGGCGACGTCATGGTCGTGCCCGTCTCCGCAAAGACGGGGGAGGGCATTCAGGACCTTCTTGAGGACATCTATCTGCAGGCCGAGATGCTTGAACTCAAGGCCGATCCCACGCGGAAGGCCAAGGGTGTCGTCATCGAGGCGAAACTCGACAAGGGCAAGGGCCCCATGGCGAGCGTTCTCGTCCAGAACGGCACCCTCCGCACGGGCGACAACCTCATCTCGGGCACCACGATGGGCCGCGTCCGCGCCATGATCGACGACAAGGGCCGCACCGTCAAGGCGGCGGGCCCGTCCATGGCCGTCTCCGTGCTCGGCCTCGAGGACGTCCCGGGGGCGGGCGACACCATCTTCTCCGTCGACCAGTCCTTGATGAAGAAGGTACAGGAAGAGCGCAAGAACAAGGAGCGCGAATCCATGATACGGGAGATGAAAAAGACGAGCCTCGACGACCTCTTCAAGGATGTCTCCGAAGGCAACCTCAAAACGCTCAACGTCATCGTCAAGGGCGACGTGCAGGGCTCGGTGGAGGCGGTCAAGGGGTCTCTCGAAAAGCTCTCCAACGAGGAAGTCCGCATCAAGGTCATCCATGCGGCCGCGGGCGCCGTCACCGAGAGCGACATCACCCTTGCGGACAGCGCGAACGCCATCGTCATCGGATTCAATGTCCGTCCCGACAGCAAGGCAAAGACGCTCGCCGAGCGTTCCCACGTCGAAGTGAGGCAGTACCGCATCATCTATGAGCTCCTCGACGACATGGAGGCCGCCCTCAAGGGCATGCTCTCGCCCAAATACAGGGAAGTGTATATGGGCAAAGCCGAGGTCAGGGAGACCTTCCACATCACGGGCGTCGGCACGGTCGCAGGCTGTTTCGTCGAAGAGGGACGTCTCGTCCGCGGCGGAAAGCTTCGCATCTACCGCGACAACGTCATGATCGTCGAAGGCGGCGTCAAGACGCTCAAGCACTATAAAGACGAAGTCAAAGAGATGGCGGCGGGCATGGAATGCGGCTGCGCGATCGACGGATTCAACGAGATCCGCATCGGCGACTACATCGAGTGCTACGTCATGGAGGAGATCAAGCAGGCATGAAACGCACCGATCGGCTGAACAGCGAATTCCAGAAGGAGATCTCTGCGATCCTGTCGGGACCGCTGAAGAACAAGGAGCCCGACCTCAAGGGACTGATCTCCGTAACGGAGGCGGACGTCGCTCCCGACCTCAAGACGGCGAAGATCTATCTGAGCATCTACGCGCCCGCACCCGACAAAGAGAGGACTTTTGAGATCATCAAGGCCAATGCGGGTTTCGTGCGGAGAGAGCTCGCCAAAGTCATGCGCATGCGCACCGTGCCCGTATTGACCTTCCTCACCGACGGGAGCATGGAATACGGCTCGAAGATGGACGAGCTCTTTGCAAAAATTCACAGGGACGAGACATGAACACCATCGAGGAAATCGCAAAAGTACTCAAAACTCTCAAGAGCGCGGTCATCTTTACCCACATGCGCCCCGACGGAGACACCCTCGGGAGCGCCTTGGGCCTCGGCCGCGCTCTTTCTGTCCTCGGCGTTCGTATCGAGATCGTGAACGAGGCGCCGATCCCCGAAAGATATTCCTTTTTGGAAGGCGTCAAAAACATCGGGACCCTTCCTTCTTTCGACGCTGAGGCCTTCATCCTCGTCGACGTCAGCGCGGAGAACCGTCTCGGCGAATTGCAGGAATTTTACAGGCGGCGCGCGCGGCGGAAGGTCACGTTCAACATCGACCATCACACTTCCAATCTCCGCTTTTGCCGCTACAACTATGTCGTGGAATGTGCCTCGAACTGCCAGAATATCTATGAACTCATCCGCGCCCTCGGCGTTCCCGTCGACAGACCCATCGCCGAGGCTCTGCTCACGGGTCTCATCACCGATTCGGGCGCCTTCACCCACGGTGACGTGGACAGGGAGACCTTCCTCACGGCCGCGGCCTGCATGGAGGCGGGGGCGGACATCGGCAGGATCGCCTATGAGGCCCACAGAAAAAAGACAAAGGCGCGGGCCGATCTCTATGCCGAGACGGTATCCAAGGTCCGCTATTTCCTCGGCGGAAGGCTCGCCGTCGCGATCGTCAGACAGGACATGCTGGATCGGCACGGCGTCGGGCAGGACGCAACGGAAGGGATCGTCGACTTCGCCCTCGACATCGATACGGTGAAGGTCTCCATCTGCATCATGGAAGTCAGAAAGGGGCAGTATAAGGTCTCTTTCCGCTCCAGGGAGACCAACGTCAACGAGATCGCACGCGTGTTCGGGGGCGGCGGCCACGTCCTCGCCTCGGGCTGTATGCTCTTCGGCGAAGAAGAGGAAGTCTTGGACCGTCTCACCTTCACCGTCTCGCAATATCTTGAAACATGACAGGATTTTTCAACATCTATAAGCGGGAGGGCATCTCTTCCGCGTACTGCGTGAACCGTCTCAAACGGCTCACAAAGATGCCGTGCGGGCACATGGGCACGCTCGACCCCTTGGCGGAGGGAGTGCTCCCCATCGGGGCGGGCAATGCGACCCGCCTTTTCGACTACTTTTTGGGGAAGGAAAAGAAGTACCTCGCGCGGTTTCGTTTCGGTTTCACTTCCGACACGCTCGACAGAGAATCTGAGGTGAGGGTCGCGGGCATGGTACCGTCAAAATCGCTCATCGAGGAGATCCTGCCTTCCTTTACGGGGGAAATATCACAGCGTCCGCCCGCCTATTCGGCCATCTGCGTGGACGGCAAGCGGAGCTACGAACTGGCGCGGAAGGGGAGAGACGTCGCCCTTCCCGCAAGGACGGTCAAAATTTTCTCCCTTGCGCTCACACAGCAGACGGGCGAGGATGAATTTGAATTTGAGATCGTCTGCGGCGGCGGCACCTACATCCGCTCGCTCGCCCGCGACATGGGGGAAAAGCTCCAAACGGGCGCCTATATGACAAAGCTCTTGCGGACGGCGGCGGGGCCCTTCCTCTCGGAGAGGGCGGTCCCGCTCGACGACCTCACGCCCGAGAACATTCAAGATCATTTGATCCCTGCCGAGAGCGTCTTGCCCTTTGAGCCGCTCGAAGTCACGGACGAGCGTTTCTTCCACGGCGTGCACGTTCCCGTAGCCGCGCAGGACGGCATGTACAGACTTTACAGAGAGGGCTTTTTTTACGGCACGGGCGTCGTGGAGAACGGCCTTCTCCGCCCCGACAAAAAACTATGTTGATCTATCATTGCCCCATCCCGGGCGACTTATCTTCATGCCCCCAAATTCAGCCCTGCGCCCTCGTCCTCGGCGGATTCGACGGCCTTCACCTCGGCCACAGACAGCTTCTTTCCGAGGCCCTCAAGACGGGCCTTCCCGTCGCCCTCACGACGATGTTCGGCGGAAAGGGCAAGGCGCTTTTCACCCGTGAGGAACGCCGTACTCTCTTTGCGGCCGAGAATATTTCTTACCTTTTGGAACTTGACTTGACGGAAGAGACGATGGCGGTCCCCGCCGAGGAATTTCTGCGTACGCTCTTTGCGTTCGTCCCCGTCGGCGCCGTTGTCTGCGGCGAGGATTTCCGTTTTGGCAAGGACGCCCTCGGCACGCCCGACCTCATCCGCTCGCTTGCGTCCTGCCCCGTTTCTGTGCTTTCCATCGTGAAGGAGAAGGGGGAAAAGGTCTCCGTCTCCGCCTGCAAGCGGTTTCTCGGGGAGGGACAGCTTTCCCGTCTCAATGCCATGCTCGGCGACGGATATTTCATCGGCGGCACGGTGGAACATGGCAGAGAGGTCGGCAGAACATACGGCTTTCCCACCCTCAACCTCTCCGTTCCCAAAGAAAAACTTCTCCCGCCCGACGGCGTCTATGGCGGCCTCTGCACGACGGAGAAGGGGGATTTCCCCACCATCGTCAACATCGGCCCGCGCCCGACGTTCGGCGTCACCGAGCGCAAGATCGAGGCCTATTTAGACGGCTTTTCAGGCGATTTATACGGCACGACGGTGAAGGTCTATCCGACGGGATTTTTCCGCGGCATCGAGAAATTCCCTTCGCCCGAAGCCTTGCGGGAACAGCTCGCCCGCGATATCGCCCGCCTCCGCCTCCGCTCATTCTGACCCGCCCGCTCATTCTGAGCGTAGCGAAGGATCCCGACGGTCATTGTCGGACTTCGTTTGAGGGGATCCTTCGGCCGCTTCGCTCCCTCAGGATGAGCGCAGAGCTCAATTCATAATTTACATTCAGGAGAAACATCATGATAAAATTCGGCCCGAGCGGCAACTGCGAAAGTTTCTATGCGGCAGGCTATGAACACACCGAGGACTCCGCAAAATTCGTCAGGGAACACGGCCTCGACTGTTTCGAATATTCCTTCGGCCGCGGCGTCAACATGACCGAAAAAAAGGCCGCGTCCATCAAAAACGCCTTCGAAAAGGAGAATGTCGAGATCTCCGTCCACGCGCCCTATTTCATCAATTTTGCCAATCCCGACGACGAAATGGCCGAAAAATCGTACGGTTATGTCCTCGACAGCGGAAGAATGGCGCGGGCGATGGGCGGAAAGCGCATCGTCTTTCACCCCGCGACGCAGGGCAAGGACACGCGCGAGATCGCCTTCTCCCGTGCGCTCGACCGCGTCAGGATCCTGCGGGACCGCATCTATCAAAGCGGCCTTGAGGACCTCATGTTCTGCCCCGAGACGATGGGGAAGAACGCCCAGATCGGCACCGTCGGGGAGATCGCAGAGATCTGCAAGATCGACAAGATCTTTACTCCGTGCGTCGATTTCGGCCACGTCAACGCCCGTGAACAGGGGAGCCTCAAGACCGAAAAGGACTATGAAGAGCACTTGGATATCCTGCTTGGCGCGATCGGGTATGAAAGGATGAAACATTTCCATGTGCACTTTTCCAAGATCCGTTACGGCGCAAAGGGGGAGATCTGCCATCTGACCTTTGAAGATACCGTTTTCGGTCCCGAGTTCGGCCCGCTCGCCGAGGCGCTCGTCAAGTACGGCTTGGAGCCCTACATCGTCTCCGAATCGGCGGGCACCCAGACCGAGGACGCCATGACGATGAAGGAAACGTATTTGAGAATTAAAAATTGAACGCGCACCGTTCATCCTGTTCCGCTCTCCCGCGTCCCGCACCTAGCGTCCCGCGTCATCCCGAACGCATGTGAGGGATCCCCTCAAATGAAGTCCGTCCGCTCATCCTGAGGGTCTTTAGGCCCGAAGGATCCCCTCAAACGAAGTCAAACAACGACCAATGGGATCCTTCGCTTTGCTCAGAATGAGCGGGGGACTTCGTTCAATGGGATTCTTCGGCTGCGCCTCGTAATTTCTTATAAAAAACCGTTGACGAACGGGCCCCGATTTGGTATAATATGGTCATGCTTGCGGAGAAATTGCGCAAAATATACGAAGATTCCCATGCCGACGCGCTCTACATCGAGTGTGATTTTCTCAGAAGATATCTGACGGGATTCTATTCGACGGACGGCTATGTCATCCTCGACGAAAAGGGCTGCAAATTCGTTGCCGATCCCCGCTACTATGAGGCGGCGGAAGAACGGCTTGCGGGCACGCCTGTCGAGGTCGTCGCAGGGGCCTATCCGCAGGCGATGGATCTCATCGCAGGGAAGAGGACGCTCGGCATTCCCTATCCCTTTACCGACGCGGCCGCGTACGAGCGGCTCAGGAAGAGCTTTGAGCTCGTCGACTGCATGCCCGTCCTGCGTGACGCCATGCTCTATAAGTCGGAGACGGAACTTTCCCTCATCGCCGACGCTTGCGACATTGCCGAAGAGGCCTTTCTCTCCCTTCTCCCCGAGATCAAAGAGGGCATGACGGAGAGCGAGACGGCCGCCCTTCTCGAGTACAAGATGCGGCAGCACGGCGCGAGCGGGACTTCCTTCGATACGATCTGCGCCTTCGGGGCGCACGGCAGTGTTCCCCATTATGAGACGGGGAACGCAAAGCTCAAATTCGGCGACCCGATCCTCATCGACTTCGGCTGCAAGAGGGAAGGGTACTGTTCGGACATCACCCGCACTTTCCTCTTCGGCGACGACAGACAGCATGAGGAATTCAAAAAGACATACGGCATCGTCCTTGCCGCCCATGACCTCGTGAGGGAAGGCCTCACCGCAGGCATGACGGGAAGGGAAGGGGACGCCATCGCGCGGGACCATCTCAAAAAATTCGGCCTCGACAAGTACTTCACCCATTCCTTGGGCCACGGGATCGGATTGCAGATCCATGAATATCCGACCCTTTCCCCGCGCAGCGAGCAGGTCATCGGGAACGGCATGGTCTTTTCGGATGAACCCGGCGTGTACATTGCGGGAAAGCTCGGCATCCGCATCGAGGACAGCATGTATATGAAGGACGGCAAGACGCATTCCTTCATGCACAAGACACAGAAAAATTTATTGGTTTTGTAATCAAAGACCTGCAAATAAAAGTCAAGTAAAAAGCGGGAAGATATTCTGAGGATTTTTTCGAGGGAAAGAGCGCAAGGCA
>CANREC010000012.1 GCA_947629535.1 uncultured Clostridia bacterium
CCGCATAGCAGGCCGCGACGTAGAGGTCGCCCCTGTCCATGCCTTGGTTGTGTTCGGCGTTCGCGACGGCGCTCATGAGCACCTTGTAGGCGGGAACGGCGCCGCCGTTCACGCTGTTCTTGAGGATCGCCTGCGCCTCCGCGACAGACTTCCCGCGGATGAGGTCCATAAGCGTTCTCACCTTATAGGGAGAGACTCTGATGTATTTCGCGACCGCATAGGGACGCGTATCCTTCTGCGCTGCCGCTTTTTCGGTCTTCTTTTTCATATTTCCGGCCATGATGTCTTATCTCCTTACTTCTTCGCCGCGGCGGGAGCCGTCGTCTTTGCCGTGTGCCCGCGGAACGTTCTCGTGGGAGCAAATTCGCCGAGTTTGCATCCGACCATATCTTCCGTGATATAGACGGGGACATGCTTTCTGCCGTCGTACACGGCGATCGTGTGTCCGACCATCTGAGGGAAGATCGTGGAGGCTCTCGACCATGTTTTGAGTACTTTCTTCTCGTTCGCCTCGTTCATCGCCTCGATCCTTTGAAGGAGCTTGGGTTCTACATAAGGCCCTTTTTTGATACTTCTCGACATTTGTCTCTTCCTCCTTTAATTGATCCTCTTGAGGATGAACTTGCTCGTGGGATTCTTCTTCTTTCTCGTCTTATAACCGAGCGCGGGCTTGCCCCAAGGCGTCTCGGGACCTGCATGGCCGACGGGGCTCTTGCCTTCGCCGCCGCCGTGCGGGTGGTCGTTCGGGTTCATGACCGAGCCGCGGACGGTGGGACGGACGCCGAGGTGGCGTGTCTTGCCTGCCTTGCCGACGCGGATGATCTCGTGCTCGAGGTTGCCGACCTGCCCGATCGTCGCCCTGCAGAGGATGGGGATGAGCCTCATCTCGCCCGAGGGCATCTTGATGGTCGCATAAGCGCCCTCTTTTGCCATGATCTGGGCGGCGATGCCTGCGCTGCGGGCGATCTGCCCGCCCCTGCCGGGCTTGAGCTCGATGTTATGCACCATCGTACCGACGGGAATGTCGGAGAGGGGCATCGCATTGCCGACCTTGATGTCCGAACCGGGGCCGCTCACCACTTTGTCTCCGACGTTGAGGCCGACGGGGGCGAGAATGTATCTCTTTTCGCCGTCCGCATAGTGGAGAAGAGCGATGTTCGCGCTGCGGTTGGGATCGTACTGGATGGAGGCTACCTTTGCGGGGATGCCGTCCTTGTTGCGCTTGTAATCGATGATGCGGTACTTTCTCTTGTTGCCGCCGCCGATGTGGCGAACCGTGATCCTGCCGAGGTTGTTCCTGCCGCCCGACTTTCTCTGGTCCTCGAGGAGGGCCCGCTCGGGTTTCTGCTTGGCGATGTCTCCGTACATGGGGACCGTCATCAGGCGCCTTGCGGCGGATGTGGGTTTATATCTCTTTACTGCCATGTTTCTACTCTCCTTCGGTTACGACAACGAATTGAAGAATTCGATGGGCTTACTGTCCTCCGTGAGTTGGACGACGGCCTTCTTCGTCGCGGGCGTGTAACCTTCGTTGCGCCCCATTCTCTTGAGTTTCCCGGGAAGGGATACGGTGTTCACGCTCTTGACCTTGACGGAGAACATCTTTTCGACCGCGATCTTGATCTGCGTCTTATTGGCGTCCTTCCTGACCTTGAACGTGTATTTCTTGGTTGCGATCCCGTCATATCCTTTTTCGGTGAGGACGGGTTTCAAAATGACATCCTCGGGTAACATCAGCAATATACCTCCTCGAGTTTTTTGACGCTCCCCTTCGTGAGAACGACCGTCGCGTTCGAGACGACCTCATAGGTGTTGATCTCGTCCACGGAGAGGGTGGAGAGGGTCGGAAGGTTGCGGCTGGCGAGGATGACATCCGTGTCGGGCTCGTCCATGACGAGAACGGCACGCTTGTCGAGCTTCAGCGCCTTTCTCACGGCCTCCATTTCCTTCGTCTTGGGAGCGGAGAGCTTGACCTCGTCCACGACGATGAGTTCGCCGTCCGCAAGTTTCTTGGAAAGCGCCGAGAGGAGCGCGTTCCTCTTCGCCGTCTGGTTCATCTTCTTTGAGAAGTCGCGGGGCTTGGGTGCGAACACGACGCCGCCCTTCGTCCACTGGGGCGCACGGATGGAGCCCTGCCTTGCGCGGCCCGTGTCCTTCTGTTTCCAAGGCTTGATGCCGCCGCCGCGCACTTCCGTCCGCGTGAGGGCCGACTTGGTGCCCTGTCTTTGGTTGCAGAGATAGGTGACGACCGCCTGGTGGATGAGGGGCTCGTTGTACTCCGCGCCGAATACCGCGTCGTTGAGCTCGAGCGTCTCCACTTCTTCACCTTTGATATTATAAACTTTAACGTTTGCCATGACTGTCTCCTTTACTTGCTGCTCTTCACGCTCGTCCTGAGGGTGACGATGCTGCCCTTGGGACCGGGGATGGCGCCCTTGACGAGGATGCAGTTCCTCGCAACGTCCACGCGCACGACCTCAAGGTTCTGCACGGTGACGTTCTCGACGCCCCAGTGGCCCGCGAGGTGCTTGTGCTTGAACACGCGCGAGGGATCGCTGATGGAGCCCATGGAGCCGGGTTCCCTGTGGACAGGGCCGACGCCGTGCGTTTCCTTCAGACGGTGCTGGTTCCACTTCTTGATGACGCCCGTAAAGCCGTGGCCCTTGCTGACGCCGATTGCGTCCACCTTGTCGCCTGCGGAGAAGGCGTCCGCCTTGACCTCGTCGCCGACATTGTAGCCTTCCATGCCGCGCACTTCCTTGAGATACTTGCAGGGTGCGACGCCCGCCTTCTTGAACTGGCCGTAGTCGGGGCGGGAGATGCCGTAGTTGAGGTACTCCTTCTTCTCATCCTGCTTGCGGCCCTTGGAGGGGATGTAGCCGAATCCGAGCTTGAGCGCCGCGTAGCCGTCGGTCTCTTCCGTCTTGACCTGCACGACGGGGCAGGGACCTGCCTCGACGACGGTGACGGGGATGACCTTGCCGTCCTCCGCAAAGATCTGGGTCATACCCGCTTTGCGGCCGATGATTGCTTTACTCATTGATAAAGTTCACTCCTTTTTCCTTGTTTCTATATTTCCGAAATACCGTTTCAGCCCGCAGCATACGCCGCAGGCATGTTTCAGTATTATTGGATCAAAGTTTTACCTTGATGTCCACGCCCGCGGGCAGGTGGATGCTGTCGAGAAGTTTGGCATTGGGCGAGTAGATGTCGATGATGCGCTTGTAGGTGCGGCATTCGAACTGCTCGCGCGAGTCCTTATCTTTATGGGGGCTTCTGAGGATGGTGACGATCTCTCTCTCCGTGGGAAGCGGAATGGGTCCCGAGATCTTTGCCCCGCCCTTCTGCATCGTCTCAACGATGCGCTGCGCGGCTTCGTCCACGAGTGCGTGGTCGTATGCGCTGAGTTTGATCCTGATCTTTTGGCTTGCCATTTTTGATGCTCCTTATACCGAACTTTTTTTCTTTGTCTGCGTCAACGCGTCCGTGCGTATCGAAGTTCCCTATCAAAAAAACACGTTATTTGCCCGTGCCTGAAAGAAAAGCCTCGGTTCGTCGCGGGAGTCGGGCTCCCACATTTGTCGGCGGAAATTATCTGTCGGGGGGCTTTCATCCCCGAATTTCAGTAACTTTACGCTTCATCCCTATACAGCACAATGACACAGCTTATTAAGAATATCATATCTGAAAAGACCTTGTCAACGGTTTGAAAGGCTTTTCGGAAAAATTTTTCATGATTTTTTTGTCTTTTTTTGCGCTTTTGTGTCTCACGGACGGGCGTCCCACAGGATATTGTGTCCGCTCTTTCCGATGCGCTCTCCGCACAGGACTTTCGTCTCGAGCCCCGCGGCCGTATTCTCAAAAAATTCCCCGTCCAGCTCGACCTTGTCCTTCTCAAGCAGAAGGATGACGGTGGAGCCGCCGAATTCGAAGCGGCCCTTCTCCTCGCCGCGGGAAAAGGTCTCCTTCCCCTCGTTGGCGATGCGTCCGACGAACATCGCGCCCACTTCGACCTGAACGATGTCCCCGAACCGCTCGGTGTGCAACAGGGTGTATTCCCTGCAATTTTCGGTGAACACCCGCCGCTTTGCGAGCGCCGTCGGCTGTACGGTATGGAGCTTCCCCTTGATGTATCTGCTCTGTTCCGCCGTCCCGTCGTCCGAAAAGAAGTAGCGGTGATAGTCCGTCGCCACCAGCCTCAGAACGACGCATGTCCCGCCCTCGTACTTTTTGGCGAGCGCCTCGTCGCGGAGCAGTGTCCCGACGGTGTAATCGAATCCCTTGACGCGGAACACGCCGTCCTCTGTCACGGGGAAGACGGTCACACGGCCGTCGCAGGGGGAGCAGAACGCCTCGGGCGTGAAGTCGAAGGGACGGAGCTCGGGGCGGATCTTTCTCGTGAAGAAATCATTGAAACTGCGGTACTTCTGCGGAAGGAAGTCTTCCATGCGGATGCCGTGCTTCCTGATGAATTTTTTGATGAGGGGTTTGGAGATCCCCCTGTCGAGGAAGAAGCCGACAAGCCGCGCGACCCATCTCACCGCGATGAGACGGAGAAGCAGGCTCCCGAAGCGGGTGCGGTATAAAAAGCGGACGCCCTTGCCGTCGGGGCCCTGTGTGCAGGTCTCTCTCATACGAGGGGCACTCCGCAGACATAGTAACGGATGAGACACAGCGCGATGATCACGACCGTGACGCATGCAATGATGATGATGAGGCCCTTGGTATCCGCCTTGAACATGCGGAAGCGGAAGATGAAGAGAAAGGCGAGCAGGAGATAGGCGCATCCCATGAACAGCTGAGTGAAGAGGTCGATGCGCACCATCGTTGCGATCAGGAAGAAGATCGGCAGCACGATCACGTCGACCGCGACGGGCAGCCCTTCAAAATATTTCCGCTTGCCGCTCTCCTTGCTCCTGCGCTCCTCTTCGGAGACGTTGTAGTAGGCGAGGCGGGTGAGCCCGCAGATGACGAAGATACAATATATAATGTAATGGTACCAGCGGTTCATGCCCATGCCGAACCCAATCGCGACGGGCGCGACGACAAAGGCGATGAGGTCGCTCAGGGAGTCGATCTGCATGCCGAAACTTCTGTCCGCAGCACTGCGGTTCTTGCGGGTACCCGCCACAAGTCCGTCGAAGCTGTCGCACAGAGAGCTGATGAATAGGCATACGCAGCCCCAGAAGGGGGAAACCGCAAGGGAAAGAAAGATCCCGCACGTCCCCGCGCATGCGGACAGATAGGTCAGAATGACGCCGTAGTGGTAGAATCCCACAAAGTGCTTGGCGCCCTCAGCTTTCCCCGTCTCCTTCTCCGTCTCTGTTTTCTTCTCTTCCATGATCCTCTCCGTCATCCGTTCCCTCGGCGGGAACGATAATGATCTCTTCTTCCCCGTCCGCTTCCGCGGCGCTTTCGGCCTCTTCGGCGGCCTTACCGTCTGTCTCTGCCGCTATATCCCCCGTCGGCCTGCGCATGACCTGTATGTGATAGATGAGCGTATAGAGCCCGCACAGGATCATGATCAGATAATAGGAAATGAAACGCGATACCATGAGCGCGGCGAGGACAAAGATCTCGTCACCGAGCCCCGCCGTCGCATAGATACTGACATAGAGATATTCATACACGCCCACGCCGCCCGGGAGCGGAATGGAGTTGTATCCGATGATGATGAGCGCCGAGCAGGCGCAGAGGCCCCAGAAGTCCGCACCGGGCTGTTGCGCCAAGATGACGAACACGGGGATGAGCACGTGGCACACCCTCTGCCCGAGGTTGGCGAACAGGTTGATGAAGGACATGCCGGGGTGATCCTTTATCTCATACAGGCAGCCCTTGTAGAGATCGATCTCCTCGGCGAGCTTTTTGCGCCACTTGTCGGGTTTCTTGATGATATGTATCTTGTAAAGAAGGGTGATGATGCCGTTGCCCGCCTTCCTGACGGCTCCTCCCCAGAACATACAGCCGATGAAGAAGGCAAGAAGGAGACCCTGTATGACGCAGCCGACGATGATGAGCAGCTGCGGGAACCATTCGCCGACTTCCGCAAAGATGCCCGGGCGGACGGCAAAGGCGACGGCGCCGATGATGATGATGGAAAGGGTGTAGGCAGTGAGGTTGAAGATGAGCCCGAAGGAGGCCTTCCCCGCGCCTATGCCGTCCTTCACCATGTAGTAGACGGAGGCGGGCTGGCCGCCCGTGCCCGAGGGCGTGATCGCCGAATAGTAGAGGTCCGCCGAAGTATAGCAGGTAGATCGATAGAAGTTGGGCTTTTCCCCGAGCCCGTGCATGATGAAGTGCAGACTGACGGCCTCGAAGATCATGGACGCGACCATGAGCGCGAGGGCGCCGACGATCCACCACGGCTGACAGTCCTTCAGAAAGACAAAGATGTCGCCGAAGGAGATATCATTGGCCGTAAAGATGACGATGACCGTCACGGCGATGAGTACCAAAAGAAAGCCGATATTCAGAAGTTGTTTTTTCATCGATTTCGTGACTTTCTTTTCCGACATACCCGTGCCCGTTCGCCTTATTTCCGAATATTATACCCGACAGGCGGCCGCTTTGTCAAGCGATTCGCTCCGTCCCCCGTGAGATTCTTGTGGGCGTCCTATCCCCTGCGATCCCCCGCTCAGTCCTGCGCGATGACTTCTTTGATCTTTGCGATGAGGCTGTCCTTTCCGTCGCCCGTAACGCCCGAGACGGCGATGACGTTCCCCTCGCCGAGGCCGAACGCATTCGCCACCGCCCGCGTCCGCTCCTTCACCTTCATGCGCGAGAGCTTGTCGCTCTTCGTCGCGATGACCGTAAAGGGCACGATGTGATAATTCAGATAGGAGATCATCTGCAAGTCGTCCGCGGAAGGGTCCCTGCGGATGTCCGAGAGCACAAAGACATGCGCGATGTCCCCCTTTCTTTCAAAGAACTTGTCGATGGTCATGCCCCACCGCGCCTTCTCTTCCTTGGAGACGGCCGCATAGCCGTAGCCGGGAAGGTCGGCGAGCAGAAAATCGCCGAAGTCGAAGTAATTGACGAGCCGCGTCTTGCCGGGCTCCGCGCTCGTCTTGGCGAGCTTTTTCTGCCCCGCGAGCAGGTTGATGAGGGTGGACTTTCCCGCATTGGACTTGCCGCAGATCGCGATCATCGGCTTTTCGGGCTGCAAAAACTGCGTCTCCGTCGCGGCGGAAGTCAAAAATTTTGCCTGTATCGCCATATTAAGCCCTTCCTCCGTCCACGACCGCCGTGCGGAACACCTGGTCCACGTCGCTCACGCAGATGAAATTGAGGTCCTTTCTGACTTCCTCGGGGATCTCCTCGACGTCCTTCTTGTTCTCCTCGGGGATGATGACGTCGCGGATGCCGATGCGGGAGGCCGCGAGCGCCTTCTCCTTGAGACCGCCGATGGGAAGAACTTTGCCGCGGAGGGTGATCTCCCCCGTCATGGCGACGTCGCGGCGGACGGGTCTGCCCGTGAATGCCGAGAGGATGGCCGTTGCCATCGTGATGCCCGCCGAGGGCCCGTCCTTGGGCGTGGCTCCCTCGGGAATGTGGATATGGATGTCACGTTTTTCGAAATCTTCCTCGTGGATGCCGTATTTATCGGCATGGGCGCGGATGTAGGAGATGGCCGCGCGGGCGCTCTCCTTCATGACGTCGCCGAGCTTGCCCGTGAGGAGCACTTCGCCCTTCCCCTGCATCGCGGAGACCTCGATCGTGAGCGTCGTGCCGCCGACCGCCGTCCAAGCGAGCCCCGTTGCCATGCCGACCTCGTCATTCTCGAGCATCTCATCCTCTTTGAGATAGCGCTTTGCGCCAAGATATTTATCCAGATCGTGCTTGGTGACGACGATGCTCTCCGCCTCGCCCTTGGCGATACGGACGGCGGCCTTCCTACACACGGCGCCGATCGTCCGTTCGAGGGAGCGCACGCCCGCCTCCATCGTGTAGCCGTCGATGATCTCGGAGAGCGCCCCGTCCGTAAAGCGGATGTTCTCCTTGGTGAGGCCGTTTTCCCTGCATTTTTTGGGGACAAGATAGCGTTTTGCTATCTGCTCCTTCTCCTGCGGGGTGTAGCCCGAGAGTTCGATGATCTCCATCCTGTCGCGGAGGGGCATGGGAATGGTGTCGAGCGTATTGGCCGTCGCGATGAACATGACCTTCGAGAGGTCATATCCGACCTCAAGGTAGCGGTCGCGGAAGGCCGAATTCTGCTCGGGGTCGAGCACTTCCAAGAGGGCGTCCGCGGGATCGCCGCGCATGTCCGAGGAGATCTTGTCCACCTCGTCGAGGAGAAAGACGGGATTGACGGAGCCCGCATTCTTCATCTCGAAGAGGATGCGTCCGGGCATGGCGCCGATGTAGGTGCGCCTGTGGCCGCGGATCTCGGCCTCGTCCTTGAGCCCGCCGAGGCTCATGCGTACGAATTTCCTCTTTAAGGCCCGTGCGACGGACTTTGCGATGCTCGTCTTGCCGACCCCGGGCGGACCGACAAGGCAGAGAATGGGCGCCTTGAGCTCCCCCGTCAGCTTGAGGACGGCGAGGTATTCGACGACGCGTTCCTTGATCTTCTCGAGCCCATAGTGGTCCTCTTCGAGCACCTTTTCGACGTCCGAAAGTTTCTCGGTGTCCTGCGTCTGCTCGCTCCACGGGAGATCGAGGAGCCAATCGGTATAGTTGCGGAGCACGGTATATTCGGGAGACGAGGAAGGCATCTTGTCCATGCGGTTGAGCTCGGAGAGCGCCTTCTCCTCGACGGCCTTGGGCATCCCCTTGGCGAGAATGCGTTCGCGGAGCTTTTCGCCCTCCTCGACGTCGTCGCCGAGCTCACGGTGGATGGCCTTGAGCTGTTCGCGGAGATAATATTCCTTCTGCGCCTTGTCGATATTGCGCCTGACGTCCTGCGCGATCTTCTTCTCGAGCTTGCCGATCTCGACCTCGCTGCTCAGGCACTGTTCGAAGAGGCGGAGACGCTTGACCTCGTTCTCTTCCTCCAAAATGGCCTGTTTGAGGTCGTCGCGCATGGGCAGACGGTAGGTACAGATGTTGATATATTCATCGATATCGGCGACGCCGACGAGGGCGGTCTCGAGCTCCTTCCCGACCCTGCTGCCGTTGGATGCGGAGATCTCGCCGACGAGCTCCTTTGCCGTGCGGAAGTAGGCCTCTTCGAGCGTCCCGTCGCCGTGTTCGGTGAGGATCTCGACGGTGACGGCACAGATGTAGCCGTTCTCGACGGTGAATCCCCGCGCACGGGCACGGTAGAGCCCCTCGGCGAAGATGCGCACACGCTCCCCGGGGATGCGCGTCGTCTGGCGGATGCGGGCGACCGTCCCGACATAGCAGAGGTCTCCCTCTTCGGGGACTTCCTTATCGGGATCCTTCTGTCTGGTGAGAAAGACATACCCGCCGTTGTAATCTGCCCGCTCGACGGCGGCAAGAGAGAGCCCGCGGCCGACGTCGAACATGGCGTTCGTATTCGGGAAAACGAGCTGCGTCCGCATGGGAATGACGGACAATATTTTAACTTGAGGTGTTTGCATAGGCCCTCCTCTTTTGGTCATTATATCACACATTTACGCTTTTTTCAAACATATTTGCGGATCTTTCATTCAGAATTCAGAATTGAACGCGCATTCGCTCATCCTGAGCGAATGCGACCGAAAGGATCCCGCGGCCATAAGGCAGCTCCTTGCCCACCCCCTCGAGGGGTGGGTGTCACGAGCCACGCGAGTGACGGAAGGGGTGTCGTTCCAAATAGCGTCATGTCCCCCTCGCGTCATCCTGAGGGAGCGTAGCGACCGAAGGATCCCCTCAAACGAAGTCCGTGGGTTCAATGGGATCCTTCGGGCTTCGCCCTCAGAATGAGCGGCCGTACCGTGACGGCCGCAAAACAAAAAAGGTGCACGGCGTACCGCCGCACAAAAAAATCACGGCCGCGGAGCGAGACGCTCGGACGGCCGTTTTCTTTGTCATTGCTTATTCGGCTGAAAATTCTTCTTTCCCCACGCCGCACAGAGGGCAGGTGAAATCGTCGGGCACATCCTCCCACTTGGTGCCGGGCGCGATGCCGTTGTCGGGATCCCCCGCCGCTTCATCGTACTCGTAGCCGCAAACGTTACAGACGTATTTCATGTTTCGATCCTCCTTTTTCATTTTTTATAGTCCTCGGCGATCGCCGCCGCAAGATCCTCGATCTTTTTCCGCGTCTCTTCCTTGACGGACGAAGTCACCGTCACCGTCTCCCCGATCTTCTTCATGTTCTTCCATTCGGAGATGTTCTTTTCCATGAGCGAGCCCGCCTGCGGGGACCACGACCCGTTCTCCACAAGGGCATAGCTGCGGTTCTGGAAATTGTGCGCCCTGAGGTCGGAAAGGAGCTGTTCCATGGCGATAAAGACGCCGTTATTGTACGTCGTCGAGGCAAAGATGAGATGGCTGTAGCGGAAGGCCTCGGAGAGCAAAACGCTGACATGTGTCACCGAAACGTCATAGAGCTTGACGGGAACGCCCCGCTTTGCAAGCGCCGCGCCCAAGATCTCGGCGGCGTTCTGCGTGTGCCCATAGACGGACGCGTAAAAGAGCACGGCGCCCCGCTCCTCGGGCTCGTATTTGCTCCATATGTCGTATTTTTTGAGATACCAGTCGATGCTCTCGCCCGTTCTCCAGACGGGGCCGTGGAGCGGACAGATGATCTTGACGGAAAGGGGCGCCGCCTTCTTGAGAACGGACTGCACCTGCACGCCGTACTTTCCGACGATGTTGAAGTAGTACCTTCTCGCGTCGTCCAAAAAGTCCCGCTCAAAGGGAAGTTCGTCCGCAAAGATGCTCCCGCCGAGCGCTCCGAAGGTCCCGAAGGCGTCCGCCGAGAAGAGAACGCCGTCCTCGGGGACAAAGCTCATCATGACCTCGGGCCAGTGCACCATGGGCGCAAAAACGAAACATATGTTACGTTTTCCGACGTTCAGGCTGTCCCCTTCCTTGACGAGACGGACGTTCTTCCCCGAGAAGGGAAAGTAATTTTTGAGCATCATCGCGACCTTTTGGTTGGTGATGACCATGACGTCCGGATACGTCTCGACGACGCGGAGGAAGGTGGCCGAATGGTCGGGCTCCATGTGGTGGACGATGAGATAGTCGAGCTTTCTGCCGCCGAGGGCGCTCTCGAGATTTTCAAAGAAAATTTCGCTCACGGCGCTGTCGACGGTGTCGAAGAGGACTGTCTTTTCATCGGTCAAGAGGTAGGAATTGTAGCTGACCCCGCGCGGAATGGGGAAGGCGCTTTCGAACAGGGCAAGGCGCCTGTCGTTCCCGCCGAGATAGTAGAGATCGTCTGTGACTTGAATGACATTTTGCATAGAAATTCCGTCCGTTTTTTTAATATTATAGCACAGTTTGTGCGATTTTAGAGAAATTAAGATCTGAACGCACAGCGCTCATCCTGACCCTGAGCCTGTCGAAGGAGAAGGGCCTCATTGAGCGCGCGGAACACATAAGGCTCCTCCCGAGGAGGAGCTGTCACCGTAGGTGACTGAGGTGGGCATGTTCGTCGTTGCCCACCCCTCAAGGGGAAGGCTTATGACTTCGTTTGAGGGGATCCTTCGGTCGCTGCGCTCCCTCAGGATGACGCATTGTTGGGACTTCAGGCAACCATTCCAATGATAGCCCCTCAAGGACCCGTCCCTAAAAAGAGGGCGGGCGTTTATCGGTCTTGGCGTATCAGTTCCACCAATGTCTCCGTGTGGCGCGTCTGGGGGAACATGTCGAAGGGCTGCACGAGGGCGATCTCATACTTCGCGGGCCCGTCTGCCTTGACGAGCTCCTTTCCGCTCTCCGCAAGTTTTCCCGTCAGAATGCCGACGTCGCGGGCGAGCGTGGCAGGGTCGCACGAGATGTAGACGATCTTTCGCGCGCCGCAGGACAAAACCGTCTTGAGGACGCTCCTCTCGATCCCCGCCCGCGGCGGGTCGAAGAGCAGGACGGCGTCCTTCTCCCTTTCGAGAAGGCGCGGGAGCTCTTCCTCGACCTTTCCGCAGAGATTGATCATGTTGCCGAGCCCGTTCTTCTCCTTCAGGCGTTCGGCGCAGGCACTCGCCTCGGGGACGACCTCGACGCCGTACGCTTTTCTGCACTTTTTGGCGAGCATGGCCGTGAGCAGGCCGCCGCCCGCATAGCAGTCGATGACGGTATCCTCTTCCGAAAAGAGGGAGACGGCCCTCTCGTAGAGCTTGCTACGTACGCCCTCGTTGACCTGCAAAAAGGTGGACGCACCCGCCTCGAAGAGGATCCCCCCTTCCGTCGCCTCATAGTAGGGTCTCCCCTTCAAAAGTTTAGGCGGCTCCTTGAGAACGACGTTGTCGCGCGAGGTGTCAACGCTCAAAAAGAAGGAATATTCGTGGAAGATGTCGTCGAGGAGATAATAGAAATAGTCGATGCCCTTGATCTCTTCCACCGTCGAAACGAGCGTGATGAGGTATCTGTTTTTGATCTCGCGGACGATGATGTGGCGGAGCTGGCCCTTGCCCGTCTCCTCGTCGTAGCCGTCGAGCCCGCACTTCTCCATGAAACGGTAGAGCGCGGCGATCAGCGGCTTGGACCATGCGGGATGGATGGGACAGGCGTCCGTCTTGACGATGCGATGCGTGCGTTCGGCATAGAAACCGACGGCGTTCTCCCCCTTCACGACGCCGATGGGGAGCTGAAGTTTGTTCCTGTATCCGTACTCTTTTTCGCTCCGTTCGCAGGGCTCGGCCTTCACATCGATGTCTGCGATCTTGCGGAAGGCGTTCTGCACGAGTTCTGTCTTGAAACGGAGCTGCGAGCGGTAACGCATGTGCTGCAAAAGGCACCCGCCGCAGCGGTAAAAGACGGGGCACTGCGGGCGGACGCGGTCCTCGGCGGGGACCAGGATCTCCTCCGCCTTGCCGTAGGCGACGTTGCCCTTCTCCTTGAGGATGCGCACGCTCGCCTTCTCCCCGGGGAGAAGATAGGGAACGAACACCGTCGCGCCGTCCGCGCGGCAGATCCCTTCCCCGTTCGTCCCCAAAGAGACGCAGACCAGTTCCATGACGTCGTTTTTTTTCATATCCTCACTTCCTCAGCCGCCGCAAAACTGCGTTCACGCACCGCTGTGCATAGAACACGAGGGCGTCATACAGGGCGAAAAACAGCGTTCCGCCGACAAAGAGCACCAAGAAGAAATATTTTTCCACATAGGGGTACCACGCGGCCTGCGTGAGCCCGAGGACTTCCCCGAGCAGGGAAAAGCTCAGCCACACCGCGAGGTCGAACCAGACGGCCTTGAGTATCTCGCACAAGAAAAAAAGCGGTCTCTTCTTCACAAATCTTCTTTGAAGATAGTTGGCGAGCGGATGCAGGCCGAAGAAAACGGCAAACGGGACGAGATAGAGATAGGAAAATCCGCAAAAGAGGAAGGTGAGAAGAAACGTCGCGACATAGCAAAGCGCATCTCCCCAGAGATAGTCCCTTGCGAGGGGGATCATGAGGGCAAGCACGGCGATGACGTAGGCCGCCCCGAGCAGGACGTCCACATAGGAGCCGAGCGTGAGCGCCGCCGACGCGAAGGCGCATGCGATCGCGGAGAGCGCGATCTGATAGCTTTGCGACGAGCCTTTCATCTGCAGCAATACATGCAGTTGCAGAGGCAATTCATGCACGCGCACGCATTGCACATGTTGATGCATTCGTTGCCCCCCATCTGACGGTCGTCCGTCGCAGGTTCGGGCTGGGTATACGTCGTCCCGCCGCCCGTCTGCGTCTGGTAGTCGGCGCGGGCGGTAAGTTTCCTGTAATCCTCGCGGTATTTTTGGTTGGAAGGATCCATCTGCATGGCGATCTCGAGCTGTTTCTTGCTCTCGTTCATCCAGTTCTTCCTGTAGAAGACGACAGATTGCAGATAGTGCCACTCGGCGCTTCGCTCGTTGAAGGCGTCGAGAAGGGACTGCGCGCGGGAGATGTCTCCGCTCTTGAGTGCCTCGCGGACCTCCTCGAAGGGATTCTCGCCCGAACGTATTTTCTCCCGCCGCTCTTCCATGATCTCGCGGTAGGCGGCATTGAGCTTGGTCAGCATGCGCGCGGCATTGGTACCGACCTCGCCGTCCTGCCACTTCTCCTGATCGTATTTGGCCTTCAGCGTCTCATATGCCTCGCGGATCTGCTCGTCCGTGGCGGTTTCGTCGAGCCCCAAGAGCTCGTAATTTTCGTTATCCATATCTTGCTCCGTTATTCTTTTTCCTTATTTTTCGGCTTGCCCGCAAGCACCCGCTCCGTCTCGAGGGGAATGCCCCGCAAAAGGACATTGTCGGTGAGGTCCCGATTGAAACAAAAGGTGACCTGTGCGAGCTGTTCCCGCATCCCGTAGAAGAGAGAATCGAACAAAAATCTCACGTCCTCTCCCCGTTCCTTCATGAGCTCCTCGCGGCTTTGGGCGCGGTACTGCTCAAAGAAAGGGTTGAATCTTCCCTTTTTGACGTCGGCATCGTAGTCATCGACGGCGTCGATGAGATAGATCCACTTGCCGAGGTACCAGAACATTTCCCCCGTCGCGGCCGTCGCCTTCTCCCTGAGGAGATGGTCGGTGAGCCGTTTCATCATCTGTGCGGAGGGCTCTGCGGCGCTGTCGGGCGAGGCGCCCCCCTTCTCCGCCGCCGCCTGTTCGGCCATATACTCGTCGAAGATGCCGATGAGCTCGGGGTAGCGCTCCTTCGCCCTGCGGTATCCCCTTTTGAAGAAGAGGCGCTTGAACTTCCCCCTTCCCCCGTCGCGGATGTCGTCCGTGAGCTTGTAGTAGGCGAGCGCCGTGTTGACGGCCCCGAGCTCCCGCGTCAGATCGTCCGTCCTTGCGATGGGACGCTTGCGGATACGGTGCTCGAAACAGCCCTGTTTCTCGATCTGAAGATCGATCCCCGAAATATTATGCAGGATGGCCGAGAGAAATGCCACGTCATAGGTGAGGGCGAGCCGCGCACGCTGGCCGCAGCTCTCCCCGATCCCCTTGCACAGGCCGCAGTAGACGGCGCGGTACAGGTTGAGGTCCTTGACGAAGAGGCGGGGCATGTCGTAACGAACGTAGCCGAACATCATTCCCCCTGATAAAAGCCGATCTTGCGATAGACCTTGGAGAGCGTGCGGCGGGCCGCCCTGAACGCCCGATCCGCACCCGACTTCAAGACGTCATTGAGATAGGTCTTATCGGACATGATGCGCTCTTTTTCCCTCTGGACGGGCGCGAGGGCGTCTGCGACGGTCTCCCCGACGGCGAGCTTGAACTCTCCGTATCCCCTGCCCTCGAACTCGTGCTCGGCGTCCGCAAGCGCACAGCCCTTGAAGGCGCAGTAGATGTTCAGAAGATTGGCGATCCCCGGCTTTTCGTCCGAGGCAGAGATCTCGCTCCCGCTGTCTGTGACGGCCCGTTTGAACTTGCGGATGACCGTGTCGCGGTCGTCCGTCAAAAAGATGGATGCATTGGGATTTTCATCCGACTTCGACATCTTCTTCGTCGGCTCCTGCAGCGAACAGATCTTGGCGCCGCCCTTTAAGATGAGGGGCTCGGGCACCGCAAACGTCTCCCCGTAGCGGTTGTTGAAACGGATGGCGAGGTCGCGGGCGATCTCGACGTGCTGTTTTTGGTCTGCGCCGACGGGCACGCACTGTGCCTGATAGAGCAGGATGTCCGCCGCCATGAGGACGGGATAATCCATGAGCCCCATATTGATATTTTCGGCGTGTTTTTGTGATTTATCCTTGAATTGCGTCATGCGGGACATTTCCCCGACGTAGGCGACGCTGTTGAGCACCCAACACAGCTCTGCATGCTGGGGCACATGGGACTGCACATAGAGAGCGCATTTTTCGGCGTCGAGCCCGCAGGCAAGATAGAGCGCGGCGAGCTCGAGCGTGCGGCGCCTGAGCTCCGCGGGATCCTGTTTCACCGTGATGGCGTGCATGTTGGCGATGGCGTAGAAACACTCGTACTCGTCCTGCATCCTCACCCAGTTGCGGATCGCGCCCAAATAATTGCCGATCGTGAGATTTCCGCTCGGCTGCACGGCCGAATAGATGATTTTTTTGTCCATACACGCCCCCGAAAGTTCGATACAGGGAAAGTATACCATATTTCTTTCTAAAAATCAACGTTCCAGCGGGAAAGTGTTGTGAAAAATTGATAAATAAAAAATGAGCATGCGGGGCAGGATGAGCATACCACCACAATTTTTAATTTCAAACATATAACCCCCGAATTTTCGGGGGTTATCGCTCAGCTTATGAAATTGAGAACTTCTTCATAGATCTTGTCGGGCGGGACGACCGTCTTGAACCGCAGAGGTTTATAGCGGATCTCCTTGAGCGCCTCGGGGACCTTCATCGCCGTCAGAAGGTGGATGCGCTTGACGCCCTTATAGGAATCTTTGACGTCATTCCCCGTCAGGGCATACAGGACGTCCTGCGGGAACTTGTACGGGCTCGCCGTGGAGACGACGACCATGAGGTGTTTTTCGGCGTCCTTGTCGTCCTCGGCCGCCGCCGTATACCGTTGGGCGACGCTCATCGCGACCCCCGTATGGGTATCCATGGGATAGCCGTAATCGATGAAAAAGTCGTAGATACATTCCACCGTGTCCGTCTCGTTGGTACAGCCCGCATAGAAGAGGGCCTTCGTCTCCTTGAGTTCCTCGGCGCGGACGGAATACTTTCCCGTCTCCGAAAGGGACTGCATGCGGTTTGCCGTGAGGGCGGCGTCCCTTCCCGAGAGCTCGAAGATGAGCCGTTCCAGATTGGACGAGATGAGGATATCCATGGACGGCGACATGGTGCGGAAGAGCGGCCGTTTGATGTTATAGGAGCCGTTTTTGAAGAAATCGGTGAGGGCGCAGTTCTTGTTGGAGGCGCAGACGAGCGTCCCGACGGGGAGCCCCATGCGTTTTGCGTAGTAGGCGGCGAGGATGTTGCCGAAATTGCCCGTGGGGACGGCAAAATCCACTTTCTCGCCCATCTTCAGCTGGTCGGAGCCCAGCAGGTCGCAATAGGCAGAAAAGTAGTAGACGATCTGGGGCAGAAGGCGGCCGATGTTGACGGAATTGGCCGAGGAGAGGAGATACCCCTTCTTCCCGATCTCCGCCCGCCGTTCGGCCGAGCCCATGATGGCCTTGACGGCCGTCTGGCAGTCGTCGAAACTTCCCTTGACGGCGACGACGTTGACGTTGTCCCCCTCCGTCGTCAGCATCTGGAGTTTTTGCATCTTGCTGACGCCTTCCTCGGGATAAAAGACGCAGAGTTTGACCCCGTCGCGGTTTCTGAATCCCTCGAGCGCGGCCTTCCCCGTGTCTCCGCTCGTGGCGGTGAGGATGAGGATATCTTCCTTGACGCCCGAAAGTTCGCGTCCCCTCTTGAGAAGATAGGGCATGAGCGTGAGGGCGATGTCCTTGAAGGCGCAGGTGGGCCCGTGGAAGAGCTCGAGCATGTACATCCCGTTATCCATCCTCAGAAGAGGGGCAGGGTCGCCGTCCTCGAACTTTCCGTACGCCTCCCTGCAGGCGGACAGGAGCTCTGCGGGGTTGTATTCGTCGAAGTACTTCGAAAGAAGAAATGCCGCGCGTTCGGGATAGTCCATGCCGCACATCGAGGAGATCTCCTCATGGGAGACGGCAGGGAAAAATTCGGGGACGAACAATCCTCCGTCCCCCGCGATCCCCTGCACGACCGCCTGTGCGCCCGTGACCTTTTCCGCTCCGCGCGTACTGATAAAATTCATAAAAGACCCTTCTTATAAGACGGCCGCGTCCCGCGGGTGCGGGACGGGCCGTGTATGCCGCTTTCGCGGTCAAAGATATTTCTTCAGGAAATCGGGAAGTTCTTCCTCGGCGCAGGAGCAGGTGAAATACAGCTTGATGTTCCTGAGCTCGGCGACCTTCTCGAGGATGTAAAAGAGCTGTGCCATTTCGGCAAGCGGCTTGCCTGCGATCCTTGCGACGCCGTCCAAAAAGACGTACTCGTTGTCGTAGGAGCCCGCGATTGCCCCGCGGAGGAATCCGCTCAAGGCGTCCACGCCCGCAACGGCATAGTCGGTCACGTCGATGAAACGGATCTCACGCCTTAAATCATACATATATCTCTTGGTGTCGGTGATAAAGATGAGATGGCCCTTGGCCGTATCGACGGCGGCATTTGCCGCTTCGATGATCCTCTTGGTCTTGCCGCTACCTTTGGGTCCGCAAATAATGGAAATCATGATGTCCTCCCGTGCCTTTCGGCAACATATATTTCTACAGCCTCATTTTAACAAATTTCTGTTCCGATTTCAAGGGTTTTGCAAAAAATTAACGAAAATATTTTTCTTATTGTCCCGAAAGTTTCATCTCCGTTTCACGGCGGGCGAGGGCGTCCGTCATTTCGTCGAAATCGCCCGACAAAAACTTCTCCATATCGTGCAGGGAGAGGCCTATCCTGTGGTCGGTGATGCGGCTCTGGGGGAAGTTATAGGTGCGGATGCGCTCGCTCCTGTCCCCCGTTCCGACGAGGGAACGCCTGTTTGCGGCCTCTTCCCCGGCGGCGCGGCTGTTGTAGTAGTCATAGAGGCGGGATCTTAAGACGCGGAAGGCCTTGTCCTTGTTCTTGAGCTGGCTGCGCTCGTCCTGACAGGTGACGACGATGCCCGTCGGAAAATGGGTGATGCGGATGGCCGTCTCCGTCTTGTTGACCTTCTGCCCGCCCGCGCCCGAACTCCTGTAGAGGTCGATACGGATGTCCTTTTCGTCGATGCTGACTTCGACGTCCTGCGCCTCGGGAAGGACGGCGACCGTACAAGTCGAGGTGTGGATGCGGCCCTGCGATTCCGTCTCGGGGACGCGCTGGACGCGGTGCACGCCGCTCTCGTATTTGAGCCGTTTGTACGCCCCCTTCCCCGTGATGTTGACGATGGCCTCCTTGACCCCGCCGAGCTCCGTCTCGTTGAGGTCGACGACGTCCCACTGGAAACGGTGCTTTTCGCAATAGCCCATGTACATGCGGTAGAGCTCATAGGCAAAGAGGGCAGCCTCTTCCCCGCCTGCGCCCGCCCTGATCTCGAGTGTGCAGTTCCTCTCGTCGTTCTTGTCCTTGGGAAGGAGCAGGACTTTGAGCTGCGTCTCGAGCTCTGCGAGCTTTTCCTTGAGCGTATAGTGCTCGCGGAGAAGAAGCTCCTTCATCTCCCCGCTCTCCTTTGCGGCCTCTTCGAGGGCGGCGTTCATCTCCTCTTCCGTCCTCTTATAGGAGCGGTAACAGGAGACGATCTCCTCGAGGTCGGCCTGTTCCTTTGCGAGGCGGGTATATTTCTCCATATCCGAAAGTGCCTCGCCCGAGGCGAGGTACGATCCTATCTCTTCATAACGTTTTTCGATCTCTTGCAGCCGTTTGAGCATATCAGAATCCGATCTTTACGACGCGCTCCACGCCCTGAAGGTCCTTGACGACCATCGCGAAGTCGCAGCGGGTGGCCCCGCGGAAGATCTTGATGATCTCCTGCGCCTGTCCCTCGCCGCATTCGACCATGACCATGCCGCCGCGGGCGATGTAGCGGCTCGCCTTCTCGGCAATGGCACGGTAGAAGTCGAGGCCGTCCTCGCCGCCGTCGAGGGCGATGCGGGGCTCGTGATCCCGCACGTCGCGGGGGAGCGTCTCGATGTCCTTGTGTTTTATGTAAGGGGGATTGGCGGTGATGAGGTTGAACTTCCCGCGCACGTTTTTGAACAGATCGCTCTGCACGAACGTGACACTCGCCTTGTTGAGCCGCGCGTTCTCCTTGGCGACCTCGAGGGCCTCGGCGGAGATGTCCGACGCGGTGACGTACACCGTCCTGTCCTTGTTGGCTTCGCAGGCAATGGCGACGGCGATCGCCCCGCTCCCCGTGCAAAGGTCGAGGACGCTGTCCCCGTTCTTCACGAAGGCGAGGGCCTCGCGCACGAGCTCCTCCGTCTCGGGACGGGGAATGAGCACGCGCTCGTCCACCTTCAGCCTGTAGCCGTAGAAGTCCGTATCCCCGATGATGTACCAAAGGGGTCTGCCCGCAAGCCTCTTTTCGAACACTTCGAGGAGCCTTCCGCACTCCGTCCTCGAGATGACGCGCTCCTCTGTGAGCTCGCTCCGCGGAATGTGGAGGCCGATGCTCACGATCCACTCCGCGTCCGCCTCGTCGATGTCGCGGGCGGCGAAACTGCGCTTCATGTCCGCGAGCAATTTCAGAAGTTTGGTCTCGGTGACGAAATACTTTTCGGGAGATTCGGGGTCCTCGTCCATCTCATACGTCTTGCGGAAGGCCTCGATGGCGCATTCGATCATGCCGTCGTCGGGCTCCTTGGTCGTCAGGCACTGCATGAGATACCCGGGCGCCTTCAAGGGAAGGAGCAAGGGGGTCTGGAACTTTGCGAGGAACTTCAGAATTTCATAGGAGATGCCCGCAACGATGGGCAGGCAGATGAGTTTCACGGCGATGGAGATGAGCCGCTGCGGGGATCCCTCGATGCCGAAATGGCTGTACATGAGGTTGAGCGGCCATCCGACGAGCGCAAACACGACGATGGAGATGAAGAGAACGAGGAAGATGAAGGTCGTCCCGCACCTGTCGTGCAGGCGGGAGCACTTTTTGACGTTCTCCACCGTGAGCGGCATGCCGTACTCGTAGCAATTGATGGTCTTGTGTTCGGCGCCGTGGTACATGTACGTCTCCCGCAGCGACTTGAAACACAGTGTGAACAGGATATACAGCAGGAAGATGACGAGGCGCATCCCCCCCTCGATGAGGCAATACCAGATGCCCCCTTCGGTGATAGCGTCCGTGCTCCGCGCGATGAGCCCCGAGAGATACTGCGGAAGGAACAGGAAGAGCGCAAGCGCTAAAATGACGCCGAAGAAGAGGGAGACGAAGGAGATGATATCCGACGCGCTGATCTTGAGATGGTCCGCCATCCACTTGGAGAGTTTGGAGGGCGGAGCCTCCTCTTCCTCGGTGATCACGGCCTCGGCGCTCCGCGTGAGCGCCTTCATGCCGAGAACGAGCGAAGAGATAAAGTTCACGACGCCCCTTATGATAGGGATCTTCGTCCAAACGCTGCGCTTTTCGGGAGAGGCGATGCGGACGGCCTCCATTCTCAGCACGCCGCTGTCGTCGCGCACGACCGTCGCCATGCCGCGTTTCCCGCGCATCATGACGCCCTGAATGACCGCCTGCCCGCCGATATATGTGCGATTCGTCTTTTTTTTCATACCACGCCCCAAGCCTGAAAGATGAGTGAAAATAACAAAACCGCCCCTTGCAACGAGGGGCCGGTTCCGTTAAATGCCGTATCTTTTCTTGAATTTATCGACACGTCCGCCGGTATCGACCAACTTCTGCCTGCCCGTGAAGAAGGGATGGCATTTGCTGCAAATATCCACCTTCATAACTTCGACATCCTTCGTGGTGCCCGTCTGGAAAGTCTCGCCGCAGGCGCAGACGACGGTCACCGTGTGGTATTTGGGATGAATATCCGATTTCATACTTTCACCTCGCTGTGTTCTTGGTTTCCTTGTCTATTATATCCGCTTTTTCGCCGTTCGTCAACTCATTTTCACGCTCATTCGAAAAAACTTGCGCGCATTTTACGAAAAGCCCGTCTGCGGAAGCCCCCCAAACGCTTGCAAAATTTGAAAGCGTGCTGTATAATAAGACGGAACTTGCAAAAATTGCAGAAGGAGACGTTCATGAGCGATTGGAAAGTCTGGAAGATCAAAGGCCCGAAGTCGATCGTCCAAAACGAGGTGACGCCGCCCGCGCTGCCCGAAAAGCAGCTGCGCGTCCGCGTGACAAAGGTTTTTCTTTCGGGCGTGGACGCCGCCATCTATCGCGGCGCGTTAAAAGTCCCCTATCCCATCGTCCCCGGGCGGTTCGCCGTCGGCATCATCGCCGACGAGACGGACGATCTCCTCTTTCAGAAGGGCACCCGCGTGCTCTTGCATTCCTTCCGTCCCCGCCCCTATACGGGCACGGCGCCGCTCGACTTTTCGGAGGACGAGACCATCGTCTGCGGCCAGACGGAGGACGGGTTCCTCTCCGACTTCGTCTATGCCGACCCCTGCGACCTCACCCCCATTCCCGACGCGCTCTCGGATGAACGGGCGCTTGCGGCGCACTATGTCTCCCTCGCCCGCAACGCCGTGGAATATCTCAGGCCCTGCGAAGGACAGTGCATCGCCGTCATCGGCGCGAACGTCTTGGGCATCCTCACGGCGCAGCTCCTTCTCTACCTTCAGGCGCATCCCATTCTCATCGATACAGACCCTTCCCGCCTCGCATTTGCCCGCTCCTGCGGGATCGAGAGCGCCCTTCCCGTCGACGACGACCTTCTCGTAAACGTCGCAAACCGCACGGGCGGGCGCATGGCCTCGGGCGCGATCTACATCATCAGCTCTCCGAACAACGACCATGAGCTCCCCTTCAAGGTGAGCGCGGAGAAGTCCACGACCGTCCTGTGCGGCTTTGTGCCCGACAATATCCCCTACTCCCTCGACCTCGCGCTCAAGAAACAGCTCACCATCCGTTTCGCACAGAACGTGAGCGAATTCGAAACGGCGTTCAACCTTCTCTTCACCCGCGCGGTCGACACGGACGTCTTTCAGGCAAAGACCATTCCCGCCGACGACGTCGCAGACTTCCTCGCAACGTACGAAGAGCACCCCGAGCGCGACGTCAGCGAGATCAACATCGTCAGCCTCATATGAGCTTGCAGCGCCGCAGGTCCGACCGGCGGCGCTTTACATATGCGGAAACCCTCTCTCTTCTTTCGCGGGCCCCTCTTTCCCTTTGTGCTCGCGGCGGCGGGCCTGTTCCTTCTCGGCGTCTATCTCTCCGTAAGGCTTCCCTTCCTTCTGAAGCCCATCGCGGCGGCCGAACGGCTCTTCGCCCTCTTCGCCGTCCTCACCGTGGCGGCGGACGGCTCCCCCGCGGAGTATAAGCTCCCCAAGGCCGTCCTCGTCCTGCTCCTTCCGTGGGTGGGCGCGACCCTGTGCTTTGTGTTCCTTTTCCGAGGCGGGGAGAGCGATTTTGAGGCTACCATGTCCGAGCCCCTCCCCGCAGATTTTTCCTCTCTTCCCCCTTCGGGGGGCGCTTTTGTGAGGCGCGGAGACGTGCTCAAGACGGCCGAATATTTCCCCGTCGGGCGGGAAATGTACCTGCGCCTTCTCGGCGATCTGAAAGGGGCGAAAAGGAGCGTCTGGCTCGAATTTTACATCATCGCCGAGGGGGTTTTCTTCGGCGACGTCCTCGGGATCCTCACCGAAAAGGCCGCAAGAGGCGTCGACGTGCGCCTCATCTATGACGGGTTCGGCTGCGCCCTGACCCTTCCCCCTTCCTTTGAGAAGGACATGCGGCGGCGGGGCATCCGCACGCGCTGTTTCCGTCCCCTCAGGCCCTTTGCCCGCAAGGCGGGACGGCGGGACCACAGAAAGATCGTCGTCATCGACGGCGAGATCGGGTACACGGGCGGGATCAACCTCGCCGACGAATACATCGGCGAAAAGATCCGTTTCGGCCACTGGAAGGATTCGGCTATCCGCGTCACGGGCGGCGCGGCCTCCTCCCTTGCCCGCCTCTTCTGCCGCAGCTGGAATGCGGAAGGGGACGACCCCCTCTCTCCGCCTCCGCCCTCGGGCGGGAATATCCCCTGCGCTGTCATCTCCGATACCGACGGAGGCCCCCGCGCGGGACGGCAGGCCCTTTTGCGGCTCATTGCGGGAGCGAAGAGGCGGCTCTACCTCAACACCCCCTACCTTGCGCCCGACACGGCCGTATTCTCGGCGCTTGCGGGAGCGGCGCTCGGCGGCGTCGACGTGCGCCTCATGATCCCGCACATTCCCGACAAGAAGTTCCCCTTTCTCCTCACCCGTTCCTATGCGCGGGAACTCGAGCGGTGCGGCGTTCAGGTCATGGAATACACGGACGGCTTTCTGCACGCCAAGAGCGTCGTTGCGGACGGCGTGGCCTTCGTTTCCTCTTACAATCTCGATTTCCGCAGTCTCTATCTGCAATCCGAATGCGGCGTCGCGGTCAAGAGCCCGACCCTCGCGGACAAGCTCGCCGCCGACTTTCTTGCGGCATGGGCGGGCGGAACGCCCCTTCCCGCGGCAGGCAGGGCGAAGGAATTCTTCTGCCGCATCCTGCGCCTCACGGCCCCTTTGATTTGACGTTATGATCCGTTTCATCGCGACAGACCTCGACGGGACGCTCCTCGACGGCGACCGAAAGTTGCCCGAGGAGATCTTCCCCCTCATCTCCGCTCTCTACGATCGGGGCATTTTGTTTGCGCCCGCAAGCGGCAGACAGTACGCCAATCTCAAACATCTCTTCGCGCCCGTCGCGGACAAGGTCATCTTCCTCTGCGAGAACGGGGCGCTCGTCAAATACAGGGACGAGACGCTGCATCTGACCCCCATCGAGGACGGGATGCTCAAGGGTGCGCTCGACGAGATCCGCTCCCTTCGCGGCCTGCATCCGCTGCTGTGCGGCACCGAATGCGCTTACATAGAGGAGACGTCCGATCCCTTCTCCTCGCTCGCCTTCGAATCGTATACGAACTGCGTGCAAGTCCCCTCTCTCGACGGGATCATCGGAAAGGAGAGCATCTGCAAGATCGCCGTCTTTGACGAGATCTCGGCCGCCGAACACTGCATGAAAGTCCTTCCGCAACGGCTCGGTGGGCTGCGCACGATCATCTCGGGGGACGTCTGGTGCGACGTCTCGGCGCCGAAGGCAAACAAGGGCGCGGCCATCGAGAAGATCCAGCACATCTTCGGGTTCGGACGGGAGGAATGCGCCGCCTTCGGGGATCACATGAACGACTACGAGATGCTCTCCGCCTGCGGGATGGCGTTCGTGACCGAGAACGGCTATCCGCCCTTAAAGGAACTCATCGGCAGGACCATCCCCTCCAACACGAGCGGAGGCGTCCTCACAAAACTCAAGGAAATCTTATCGGGGAGGCCCCTATGAAATATCTCATCGCATCGGACATCCACGGCTCCGCCTACTACTGCCGTCTCTTAAAGGAGCGCTTTGAGGAAGAACAGGCGCAAAAGCTCATCCTTCTCGGGGATCTCCTCTATCACGGGGCGAGGAATCCGCTCCCCCGCGACTACTCCACGCTCGGCTGTGCGGAGATCCTGAACAGCATGAAGGAAGAGATCCTCTGCATCAAGGGCAACTGCGACAGCCAGGTGGACACCCTCGTCCTCGAATTTCCCGTCGAGGCCAACTTCGCCCTTCTCCCCGTCGGCACACGGACGGCCGTCCTTGCGCACGGCCACCTTCTCCCCGCCGTCCTAAAGAAGGGAGATCTGCTCATCAACGGCCATTTCCACGTTCCCGCCTGCGAAGAGCGCGAAAATTACACCTATCTGAACTGCGGCTCCGTCTCCATTCCCAAGGAGAACTCTCCGCACAGCTATCTCGTCCTCGAGGACGGCCTCTTCACATGGAAGGACCTCACATCGGGCAAGCCCTTCAAAACGTTCAAAGCTTGATCTCTTTGCGCTCATCCTGAGGGCCCCCGCTCATCCTGAGGGAGCATAGCGACCGAAGGATCCCCTCGGTCATTGTCGGACTTCGTTCTTCGGGATGTTTCGCTACGCTCTACATGACGCGGGATCGGGCAGAACGCCCCGCGGACGCGCCCCGCGCGTCATCCTGAGCCTGTCGAAGGATCTCGCGGGGTGTTTGTTGCGATGATGGTCCAAAAAGCTACTTCGCAGCTGTGCCGCTCGTGCCGCGCTTGGAGCGATCAGAATACGCGTGGGGCGGAATGAGGAATAAAACCCTTTCCCCCCAATAAAAAATAATTTGAATTTTCGTCAAGACCTTGACAAACCTCATAAAACCGTGTACAATGAATGTATCAACTAAAAGGAGATAAATATTATGGCTACATGGTTCAACAAGCAAAGCAGACTCGTCCAGATCATCCTGCTCTTGATCCCCGTCGTGAACTGGTTCATTGAGATCGTCGTCAGATGGTCGGCCTTCCTCAAAACGAAGAGCCTCGTCACGCTCGTCGTCGCGATTTTGGTCACTTTCTTCGGCCTTGCCTTCGGTTGGCTCGACCTCATCTGGTGCCTTCTCTTCAAACATCTCATCTTTGCGAACGCATAACGTCACACGATCCGCTCCCATGGAGCGGATCTTTCATTTATGCATCATTTCCATAAAAAAATGTATCTTTTGCCAAAAAAAATTTTTGCAATATTGTTGACTTTCTATGTCGAACCGTGTAAAATGATACTATCAAAATAATAAGGAGATGGCATTATGAATTTTGATACTTGGTTCCACAAGCAAAGCAAGGTTATCCAGATCGTCTTGCTTATCCTTCCGCTTGTCGGTTGGATCGTAGACCTTCTTGTCAGATGGTCCGCTTTCATCAAGAATCAGAGTGTTGTCAACCTCGTTATGGCGCTCGTCATCACCCTCTTCGGTGAGTTCTGGATCCTCACGATCCTCGACGCCGTGATGATCGCGCTCAACAACAAGCTCTTCCTTGAGGAGTAACGGCGAGCAAAAAGGCCCGCTTTCGGACCGGAAAAACACTTAAGATCGAGCGGTTCGGCAATTTGCCGAACCGTTTCTCTTTTTTGAAATTTTCTCCCATAAAGTACCATTTTTTGAATTTTTGATGAAACTTTCGTGGTACTTGCGCCGAGCGGCGCTTTCCGCTTGATTTATGAGGTGTTTTTTGGTATGATGTTGATAATTTTTCAGACGGATTTTTCATCGGCCGTCATATGATAAGGAGAAAATTGTGAAACATATCAGCGTTTTTATCATGGTCCTTGCCCTGTCGGCATGCCTTTCGGTCGGTTGCGGACGGGAGGACCCCTTCGTGGACCCCGGCGACTTTATCGGCGGCGGCACGGGAGAGATCGCGGACAGCGCCGACGATATTTCGGGAGAGATAAAGGAGCATTTCTCCGACGAAGTCTTTTCCGAACTCTCCGCCGACACCTCTTCGGACGGCGCGGTCACCGTTGCGCCGACGGACGGCGTATATACGATCTCCGAGAGCGGGACTTACCTCTTCAAGGGCAAGTACGGCGGGATCGAGCTCGGCGCGGACGGCCTCAGCCTGCATCTCATCTTTGACGGTGCGGAGATCGCGTCGGACGGCGTCGCCCTCGACGGTTCCGCACACAAGAAGGCCAAGGTCGTCTTGACCCTCATCGGTGAAAATTTTGTCTCTTCCTCCGCCGATGGAGAGAACGCCGTCCACATCAAGGGATCGCTCTCCCTGAACGGAACGGGCTCTTTACGGGTGACAAGCGGCAAGAACGCGATCAAGGTCTCCAAAGAGCTCACGGTCGTCGATTGCTCTCTTGCGCTCACGGCCGCTAATCATGCCGTCTCCGCGCTCTCCGTCTCGGCCTGCGGCTGCAACATCCAAGTCCTGTCTGCGGGCAAGGACGGGCTCAACGCGGAATGCGACGACGGGACGACCGAATTTACGGCCGAAGAGGGCTTTGTCTATCTCAAGAACGTCGATTATTCCTGCGAGACGGCGGGCGACGGCATTCAGGCCGATACCGTCGTCTATATCGACGGCGGCAGCTATGACATCAAAACGAAGGGTGAATTTGTCGCCGATACAACCGAAAATAGGACGAAATACAGACTTGAAACCGACGATTTCCGCTATATCAGGAACGGAAACGACTACCAAAAGGTCGCCTCCGACTACATGGGCCGCGACGCGATGTATGCCCTTTCACAGGGCTGCAAGGGGATCAAGGTCGGAGAGATCGAATATCCCGACCCCAACGATCCCGACAAGGAGATCGCGGTCACGGAAGGCGACTACGCCATCATCATTGCGGGCGGCACGTTTATCATCGACAGCACGGACGACGGGATCCACGCAAACAGCGGAGATCTCTCGGTGAGCGGCGGAGAGCTCACGGTCTCCACCTATGACGACGCCTTGACGAGCGATGTCCTCACAAAAATTACGGGCGGCACGGTTTCCGTGACGAAAAGTTATGAGGGCGTCGAGGGCGGATATGTGGAGATATCGGGCGGAACGGTCAATATCACGGCACAAGACGACGGGATCAATGCCGCATGCGACGATACGAGCGTCATCGAACACATCATCATCAGCGGCGGCGAGGTCTATGTCGATGCGGGCGGCGACGGGATCGACTCCAACGGCACGATCCTGATCTCGGGCGGAAAGACGTATGTCGCAGGTCCCACGAGCAACATGGACTGTTCCATCGATTCCGAGCGGGGAACGGTCGTCACGGGCGGGTACCTCTTTGCCGTGGGCCCGTTGGGTATGGTCGAAACGCCTGCCCAAAATTCCACACAGTGTGTCGTATCGTTTGCGCGGAGCCGATCCATCGCGGCGGGGACAAACCTCTCTTTGACGGAAAACGGGAATGCGATCGTGACCTTCCAGACCCCCAAAGCTTGTCAGTCGGTCATCATCTCCTGCCCCGAACTCGTGCAGGGAAACACCTATCAGATCTACGGCGGCGACAGCAGTCTGTGCGAGTTTACGGTCAGCAAGATCATCACGTCGGTCGGCTCGTCGGGCGGCATCGGCAACCCCGGCGGAAACGCCCCGGGCGGCCCCGGCGGCATGAGACCGGGCGGCGGCACGGCCCCGGGCGGATGGTGATCTTGTTTTCTGCAAATCAAAAAGAGCGGAACTTGCGCATAGTTCTGCTCTTTTTTTGCCCCTCTCCCCTTTCTCGTTTCTCTCCCCTCTCGCCTCTCGTCCCTGCGCCGCCGTGGCCGCGGTGGTTGCAAGGCCAATCTGAATAGGACTTTTGAAAACAGCGAAAAGAACTTTCCCCGCTGTTTTTGCTTGCCGCG
>CANREC010000013.1 GCA_947629535.1 uncultured Clostridia bacterium
GAGCGCGTCCGCCTCTTGCCCTCCCCCTGCGTCGGGGAGCGCGTCCGCCTCTTGCCCTCCCCCTGCGTCAGGGGGAGGGGTAGGGGAGGGGGGCCGCCCTCGGCTCCTCGCATCACTCGAGGAACTCGCCGCCCATCCAAAGTGCGTGGCAGTGGGGGAGATCGGCCTCGACTACCACTACGAAGGTATCGACAAGGCGGCCCAGCGCAACTTGTTCGAGGCTCAGCTTCAGATGGCCGAGAAACTCTCCCTTCCCGTGCAGATCCATTCCCGCGACGCCTGCGCCGACACCCTCGCCATCCTGCGGGAGCGCTATGGATCTATAAAACATGGATCTTTGATGCACTGTTACAGCTACGGCGCCGAAAATCTGCCCGCCTTTCTCGAGCTCGGCGCGTACTTCTCCTTCGGCGGCGTCGTGTGTTTCAAGAATGCGAGGCGGGCCGTCGAGGCGGCGGCGCTCTGCCCCATGGACCGCATTCTCTCCGAGACAGACAGCCCGTACCTGAGCCCCTTCCGCGGGGAGAAGAACACGCCCGCAAATATTCCGCATATTGTGGAAAAACTGGCCGACATCAAGGGCGTTTCCCTCAATGAGATGATCGAAGCCATCTGCCGCAACGCCTCCCGCCTGTTCGGAATTTGAGGCAATACTGCCCTCTCCCGAGGAGGGGGGTAGGGGGGTGGGCAACGATCGCTCATTCTGACCCTGAGCGCAGTCGAAGGGGATGCATCCCGGCAAACGGGCGGAGCATGTTGCTCCGTAGATTCAATGGGATCCTTCGCATTCGCTCAGGAAGAGCACACTAGCGCAATTTTTAATTCTAAATTTCTATGACCGACACTTACACCTATCAAATCGGCAACAATCTGTATATCAATCTCACCAACCGCTGCACCAACAATTGCACGTTCTGCGTGCGCAACGGCAAGGAGACGTATGAGGGCTACAGCCTCTGGCTGAAGGGTCCCGAGCCTGCAAGGGAGCAAGTCCTCGCCGAGATCGGCGACCCAAAGCGGTATCAAGAGATCGTCTTTTGCGGGTTCGGCGAGCCCACCTGCCGCCTTGCGGACATGCTCTTTCTGTGCGATAAGATCAAAAAAATGGGCGGAAAGACCCGTCTCAACACCAACGGGCACGGCAGTCTTCTCGCGGGCAGAAACATCGCCCCCGACCTCAAGGGCAGGCTCGACGGCATCAACGTCTCCCTCAACGCCCCCGAGGAAGGGGAGTACCGCAGCGTCTGCCATCCCCGCGTCGAAGGCGCCTTCGAAGGCATGCTGAAATTCGCTGCGGGCTGCAAAAGAGAGGGGCTGAACGTCTGGTTTTCCGTCGTCGACTGCATCGGTCCCGAAAAGGTCGAAAAATGCAAAAAACTCGCGGATATGTTGCAAATTCCGCTCCGCGTGCGGCCTATGATCGAATAAAACAGAGGAGCCTTTCGGCTCCTTTCGTCATCGGTGAGGAGGGCAGATCCCTCGCCTCTATTTTGTGAAAAAAATCCGCCGCGCATGTGAGGAGATCCATGGAAATTTCCGAGATATTGAAGAAAAACGGCTTTGCCTTCAAAAAACAATTCGGGCAGAACTTCATCTCCGACCCTAACCTGCTCGACGCCATCGTCCATGACGCGGGCGTGGACGGCGAAACGACCGTCCTCGAGATCGGCGCGGGAGCGGGTGCGCTCACGCGGGCCCTCTCCAAGGCCGCAAAGCGCGTCGTCTCCTATGAGATCGATAAGACGCTCGCGCCCGTCCTCTCCGAGACGCTCTCGGGCTGTGAGAATGCGGAGATAGTCTTTCGCGACTTCCTGCGCGAGGACATGGCCGCGCTCGAAAGGGACCTCGGCGAGGGGTACGCCGTCTGCGCCAATCTTCCCTACTATGTGACGACGCCCGTCGTCCTTCGCTTTTTGGAAGAGGCCGAACGCTGCAAAAGCGTCACGGTGATGGTACAGGAAGAGGTCGCCGCCCGCTTCTCGGCCAAGGAGAATACGCCCGAATACGGCGCGATCACGGCCGCGATCGCCCACAGGGGGACGTGCAAGACCGTCCGAAAGGTCCCGCGGACGATGTTTTACCCCCGCCCGAACGTCGATTCCGCCGTCGTGCGCATCGATTTTGGGGGCGGATTCGAAGTTGTGAGCGAAAAGGCCTTCCGCGAGACGGTCAGGATCGCCTTCCTGTCGCGGAGAAAGACGCTCGAGAACAATCTCATCCATGCTTTGCACATCTCCCGCGAGCGGGCCAAGGAGCTGCTTGCCCTTGCCGACGTCGCCGACGGCGTCCGCGGCGAGACCCTTTCTCCCGCCCGCCTCGGAAAATTAAGCGACATATTGTTTGAATTAAAAATTATAAATTGAACGCAGTGCATTCATTCGGATGGCAAAAGCCTTCACCCTGAGGGTGGACGGCATAAGCCTTCCCCCTGTGGGGGGAAGGTGGCACGGCGTAGCCATGACGGATGAGGGGTGCAATTGTGAGCACCCCTCCTCAGTCGCGCAAGGACGGCGCGACAGCTCCCCCCCCCCTGAGGGGTGAAGCCTTTGATCACCCGCTCCGCCCGTTTAATGGGATCCTTCGCGTTCGCTCAGGATGAGCGTGGCGGGCGGCGGGCAAGTGGAAGTTTTTTTTGCAAAATTGTTGAAATTTTACAAATATGTGCTATAATAGCCCAAAGGAGCGAAAAAATGATCTTCAAAAGCTTTGACGGAAAAGAGATCTTCGTCCGCGAGTGGACGCAAGTGCAGGAGCCCAAGGCCGTCGTCCAGATCGTTCATGGCATGACAGAGCACAGCGAACGGTACGACACCTTTGCCCGTTTCCTCAACGAGAGGGGATACATCGTCGTGGCGGACGATCATCGCGGCCACGGCTATACCGACCGCGACACCCTCGGCTATTGCAAGGGCGACATGTTCTTCGATACCGTAAAGGATGAGGCCGCGCTCACCGATTTCTATCAAAAAACCTTCCCGGGGCTGAAATATTTTGTGTTCGGGTTCTCCTACGGGTCCTTCCTCACGCAGAGATACATCTCCGACTACGGCGATAAAGTGGACGGCGCCATTCTCGGCGGGAGCAACTACAAAAAGGACTTCGAAGTCTATCTCGGCTCCTTTGTCTCCCACCTCAAGGGGGAAAAGAGGCCCGCAAAACTCATCGAAAAGCTCTCTTTCGGCGCATATTCGAAGAAATTCGAGGACGGGCAGTGGCTCTCCAACGACGGCGAAAACAACGAGAGATACGCAAAGGACCCGCTCTCGGGGTTCACCTGCTCCAACAGATTCTACCGCGATTTCTTCAGAGGGCTCAAATCGCTCTACACCAAGAGCTACACGGCACGGCTCCCCAAGGATCTGCCGCTCCTGCTCGTCTCGGGCGAAAAGGACCCCGTCGGGGACATGGGCGAGGGCGTCAAAAAGCTCTATACCTTCTATACGGAGAAGGCGGGCATGGAGAATGTCTCCATCGTGCTCTTCGAGAACGGCCGCCACGAGTTCCTGAACGAGCGGGAAAACCGCGAGACCAAGTGGGGAACGGTACTGAACTTTTTGGAAGAAAACACGCTATAAGTATGAAAAAACTCCCTCTCCGATAGAACATCGGAGAGGGGATCTTTTTAATTAAGAATTGTTGCGCGTGCTCATTCTGAGGGCATAGCCCGAAGGACTCCATTGAACCTACGGAGCTCCGCCCGTTTGTATGGGATTCTTCGCTACGCTCAGAATGAGCAGTTGCCGCCCTCCCCCGTTAAAGGGGGAGGGGTAGGGGAGGGTCCCCTTTCCCCATTATCATCCCGAGCGTGTCGAGGGATCTCCATGTTTCCATTGTCATCCCGAGCCGCCCGTCCGAAACTAATTCGTCAAAACAAACATCGCAAGGAAGAGGGCGGCGATGATCCACGTCACGACGGAGACCTCGCGGATCTTCCCCGTGCAGACCTTCACGAGCACGCAGGAGATGATCCCCACGCCGATGCCGCTCGTGATCGAGTATCCGAACGCCATCACGGCGATCGTGAGGAAGGCGGGCAGGGCGAACGCGGGATCGTTCCAGTCCACCTTGGTGACGGACGACATCATGAGCACTCCCACCCAGATGAGCGCGGCGGACGTCGCAGCCGAGGGAATGAGCTTTGCGATCGGCGACAGGAACATCGCGACGATAAAGCACAGCCCCGTGATGATGGACGCAAACCCCGTCTTTCCCCCCGCGGCCACGCCAGAAGAGGATTCCACATAGGTCGCAACGGTGGAAGCGCCCAAGACCGCGCCCCCGACGGTCGCAACGGCGTTTGACATGAGACACTTGCCGAGGCGGACAGGGTCGCCGTTTTCATCGAGAAGGTCCCCCTTGGAGCATGCTCCGTAGAGGGTGCCGAGGGTATCGAACATATCCACCATGCACAGCGACAGCGCCGCCGTGACGATGAGAAGGGCCAGTGCGCCCCCGTTGTGCCCGTCGAGGAAGTGAGAGAAGTTGAACCCGCTGACAAACACCTGTCCCACGGATTCCCGTCCCCATTCGCCGAACGCCACAAAGGGACTTTCAAACCCGCTTGCAATTCCCGTGAACACCGCCTTGCAGCTCTCATCCCAGATACAGCCGAGGCCGATGAGGGCGTAATACAGCCCCGCCGCGCCGAGCATGCCCCACAGAATGGAGCCCTTGACGTTCTTTTTCGCAAGCACGGCGATGGCAATGACGCCGAGAAGAGCCACAAGCGCGCCGATCGCGGCCGTATAGCTGAAGTGTTTGCCGAGTACGTTGAAGGACGCAAAGCGGATGCTCCCCTCGCCCAAAGAGACGAGGCCCGCATTGTTGGATCCGATGAAGGCGATGAACATGCCGATGCCGACGGGAATGGTGATCTTGACCTCGGCGGGGATGCCCGCGAGGATCTTGTTTCTCAGCCCCGTCGCAGTGAGAATGATAAAGAGAGTGCCGTCGAGCAGGACGAACACCATCGCGTTCGCATAGGAAAGGCCCATTTCGCTCCCCATGAGGGTGCCCGTGATGTAGGCCGTTGCCCCGAGGCCCGAGGCCTGTGCGAGCGGCATCTTCGCCAAAAACGCCATGATGATCGTGCCGATGATCGCCCCGAGCGCCGTCGCAATGTAGACGGCCCCGAAGGAGACGGCCTGACTGTCATACATGCCGGGGACGACGAGCAGGGCATACACCATCGCCATGAAGGTCGTGAGCCCCGCGACGATCTCAGTTTTGAAGGACGACCCCGCGGCAGTGATGCCGAAGAAGGCGTCGATCTTTCCGCGCAGACCTTTCTTTTCCGCTGCGGCCGAAGTTTTTTCCTCTTCCATAATGTTCCTTTTGTTCAAACGGTGTTTCATTATACCAAAAATTTTATAAGAAATCAAGCAAAAAAGAAAATCTGCCCAAAAAAATCGCTCTCCGCGGGGAGAGCGAGCGAAAGTTACGAAAAAACTTTTCAGTTCACCGTCTTGGGGTCAAAGTTGATGGTGTACTGCGCAGGGCCCCTGTCCTCGGGGAAGAGAGTTGCGCCCGAGACGACGGGCAGCACGATGGGCGGGATGAGCGCGTCCGCCGTGAGATTGGTGATCGCGGCCCTGAGATAGGGGAACATCGTCTCCGTCGCATTGACGGCAAAGATGCGCCTGTCCTCATCGCTCTGCATGTTCTTGACTTCGAACACGCCCACGAGACGGACGAGAATGTTGAAGGGCTTGGGGCTCTCTTCCGTCGTTTCCACCTTGCACTCGAGCGTCACGATGTGGATGAGCGGATTCTCATTCACGGACTGGATGCGGCGGGAGAAGAAGGGCTTGATCTCGAAACGGGTGTTGGGCTCGGCCTTGATGCGGTTCATCTTGAAGGCGAGCTCATCGGCCGTCAGATTTTTTAGGGAATATTCTATCATGATACTTCACCTCTTATCTTGTTTGTGCCCATTGTACCATGTTTCCGCCCCGCTGTCAACAATTTTATAAACAGTGCAGGATGGCTCCCTGCGACATGTTGCCCCGCGCGCTCATCCCGTCCCCGCGTCATCCTTCGGCACGCGCTTACGCGCGGCTCAGGAGGACGCGCCGAGCGCGTCCGCGGGGCCGCCTATGGGCTGCCAAGGGTGTTTTTGGGACGAAAGAGTGAAAAATCTCCCTTTTTCGGAAAAAAGTGCCTTCAAGGGCTTGTCTTTTTGCCGCAAGTCGTGTATAATTGCTAATGGTAATCGATCCGAAAAATTCAGGAGGATAAATTTTTATGGCAAAGAAGTATTGTTACCTTTTCACGGAAGGCAATGCGAACATGCGCGAGCTCCTCGGCGGCAAGGGTGCGAACCTCGCGGAGATGACCAACATCGGTCTCCCCGTTCCGCAGGGTTTCACCATCACGACGGAAGCTTGCACGCAGTACTATGAGGACGGCAGGCAGATCAACGAATCTATCCGTGCCGAGATCATGGAATACATCGACAAGATGGAGAAGATCACGGGCAAGAAGTTCGGCGATAAGGAAAATCCCCTTCTCGTCTCCGTCCGTTCGGGTGCGAGAGCGTCCATGCCCGGCATGATGGACACCATCCTCAACCTCGGCCTCAACGAGGAAGTCGTCGAAGTCCTCGCCAAGAAGTCCAACAACCCCCGCTGGGCGTGGGACTGCTACAGAAGATTCATCCAGATGTTCTCCGACGTCGTCATGGAAGTCGGCAAGAAATATTTCGAGAAACTCATCGATGAGATGAAGGCGAAGAAGGGCGTCAAGCAGGACGTCGAACTGAACGCCGACGATCTCAAGGAACTCGCCAACCAGTTCAAGGCCGAATACAAGGACAAGATCGGCAAGGATTTCCCTTCCGACCCCAAGGAACAGCTCTTCGAGGCCATCAAGGCCGTGTTCCGTTCGTGGGACAACCCCCGCGCCAACGTCTACCGTATGGACCACGACATCCCCTACAGCTGGGGCACTGCCGTCAACGTCCAGATGATGGCATTCGGCAACATGGGCGACAACTGCGGCACGGGCGTCGCGTTCACGCGCAACCCCGCCACGGGTGAAAAGGGCCTCATGGGCGAATTCCTCACCAACGCACAGGGCGAGGACGTCGTCGCGGGCGTCCGTACGCCCATGCCCATCGCAGAGATGGCACGCGTGTTCCCGAAGGTATATGAGCAGTTCCAGGAAGTCTGCAACATCCTTGAATCGCACTATCGCGACATGCAGGACATGGAGTTCACCGTCGAGAACGAGAAACTTTACATGCTCCAGACCCGTAACGGTAAGCGCACGGCGGCGGCGGCGATCAAGATCGCCTGCGACCTCATCGACGAGGGCATGATCTCCGAGCAGGAAGCGCTCATGCAGATCGACGCGAAGTCCCTCGACATGCTCCTTCACCCGCAATTCGACCCCAAGGCTCTCGCCGAGGCGGACAAGAACGACGTCGTCGGAAAGGGCATCGCGGCCTCTCCCGGCGCGGCGGCAGGCACCATCGTGTTCACGGCCGAGGACGCCGTCAAGGAAGGCAAGCAGGGCAAGAAGGTCGTGCTCGTCAGACTTGAGACTTCCCCCGAGGACATCGAGGGCATGAAGTTTGCACAGGGCATCCTCACCGTCCGCGGCGGCCAGACCTCGCACGCGGCAGTCGTTGCCCGCGGCATGGGGACCTGCTGCGTCTCGGGCTGCGGCGACATCAAGATGGATGAAGAGAACAAGTGCTTTACCCTTGCAGGCAAGACCTATCACGAGGGCGACGCGCTCTCTTTGGACGGCTCCACCGGCAAGATCTACGATTGCCTCATTCCCACCGTTCCCGCCGATCCTTCGAGCGGCTACTTCGGCAGGATCATGGCGCTCTCCGACAAATATAAGGCCCTCGGCGTCCGCACCAACGCGGATACGCCCAAGGACGCAAAGCAGGCGGCGACGTTCGGCGCACAGGGCATCGGCCTCTGCCGTACCGAGCACATGTTCTTCGATCCCGCAAGGATCGGCGCATTCCGTGAAATGATCTGCGCCGACACCGTCGAGGAGAGAGAGAAGGCGCTTGCCAAGATCGAGCCCATGCAGCAGGCAGACTTCGAAGGTCTCTTTGAGGCGCTTCAGGGCCAGCCCGTCACCATCCGTTTCCTCGATCCGCCGCTCCACGAGTTCGTTCCCACCGAGGAGGCCGACATCGAAGCCCTCGCCAAGGCGCAGAAAAAGACCGTTCAGCAGATCAAGCAGATCATCGCAGATCTCCACGAGTTCAACCCCATGATGGGTCACCGCGGCTGCCGTCTCTGCGTCACCTATCCTGAGATCGCCGTCATGCAGACGAAGGCAGTCATGAAGGCCGCCATCGCCGTCGCAAAGCGTCATAAGGATTGGAAAGTCGTGCCCGAGATCATGATCCCGCTCACGGGCGAAGTCAAGGAATTCAAGTTCGTCAAGGACATCGTCGTCAAGACGGCCGAAGAGGTCATCAAGAGCAAGCACAAGAAGATCAAGTACGAAGTCGGCACGATGATCGAGATCCCCCGCGCGGCGCTCACCGCGGACGAGATCGCAAAGGAAGCGGATTTCTTCTGTTTCGGCACCAACGACCTCACCCAGATGACCTTCGGGTTCTCGCGCGACGACGCAGGCAAGTTCCTTCCCGCTTACTATGCCAACAAGATCTATGAGAGCGATCCCTTCGCCCGTCTCGACACCGTCGGCGTCGGCAAGCTCATGGAAATGGCTGTGAAGATGGGCAAGAAGGCCAACAAGAAACTGCACGTCGGCATCTGCGGCGAACACGGCGGGGATCCTTCCTCCATCGAGTTCTGCCACAAGACCGGCCTCAACTATGTTTCCTGCTCGCCTTACCGCGTCCCGATCGCACGTCTTGCCGCCGCTCAGGCGAACATCAAGAATCCGAGAAAATAACACATATGTTGCAAAAAACGGCAGCTCCGCTGCCGTTTTTTTTGATCGAGAAAATGCCTGATCCGTCGTTTGCCGGGATCCTTCGGTCGCTGCGCTCCCTCTGAATAACGCATTGTCAGGATCCCCGCGCCCCGCGTCATGTTGAGCGCAGCGAAACATCCCGAAGAACGAAGTCCGACATCGACCGAGGGGATCCTTCGCTACGCTCAGGATGAGCGGACGGCAGGATGAGCACGGGGGCGGAATGGCGTGCCGAGGAGGCGAGCATAACAAAAAACCGTCACTTATGTGACGGTTTCAGTACTCTGTGAGCCCCAACAGGTAGTCTGAGGAGATGTCGAGCAGCCTGCATATGGCGGCAAGCTGATCGTAGTTACATTCATAGACGCCCTTCTCGAAACGCTCATAGACAGGCTGTGCGATCCCCAAACGGGCCGCCACTTCCCGCTGCGTCAGCTTGAGTTGCAGACGTCGCTCTTTAAGTTTTGCTCCAAGTTCCTTTTTTATGATCCTTTCCATAGTTTCTGAAGATATCATACAGTATGTGTATCGCAAAATCTAAAATAATACACTTACTGTATTTTTTGGGGCGATGGAAGACCGTTCGGGCAGAAGTGCGGATCTCGGAAAGAGCGGGGCCTGTGTTCATTCTGAGCGCAGCGAAGGATCCCATCAAGCCTACGGACTTCGTTCAAGGGGATCCTTCGCATTCGCTACTTCGTCGCTACGCTCCTCGTGCCGCGCTTGGTGCAATAAGAATGCGCGCGGGGCAGGATGAGCGGTATTGCCCTCTCAGGATGAGCGGTTTTGCCCTCAGGATGAGCGCATTGCGTTCAATTTTTAATTTTTCATTCTTAATTTTAATTAAATTGACATTGGCTTCGAATTTTGTTATAATGATCCCGTATGGATACAAAGGGCAAATTTATTGTTTTCGAAGGGATCGACGGCAGCGGGAAGAGCACGCAGATGCGCCTGCTTTCCGAATACCTCAAGACGCATTCGATCCCCAACGTCACGACGCATGAACCGACCGATTCCCCGTTCGGGGCGCTCGTCCATGACTGTATGAGCGGAAAGACGGAGACGGGCGAATACACCATCGCCGCCATGTTCGCGGCCGACCGCATCGACCACATCCAGAATCCAACATACGGCATCCTCTCGCAACTTGACCGTGGGGTCACGGTGCTCTGCGACAGATATTATTTTTCCTCATTCGCCTACAACGGCGGGTGCGTGCCGCTCTCGTGGGTGGAAGAGCTCAACCGTCCCGCGATGGAACTTCTGCGCCCCGACCTCGTCCTCTTCATCGACGTCCCCCCCGAAAAGGGCATGGAGCGCATTGCGCGGCGGAGCGAGCGGGAGCGCTATGAGACCTTTGAAAAACAGCAAAAGACGAGAGCGAAGTTCTTTGAAGTCTTTGAAAAGTACAGCGGGGAAGAGAACATCGTCATCGTAAAGGGCGAGGAGGAGAAAGAGCGCACGCAGGCGGGCATCCGCAGGGCCGTGGACGCGCTCTTCGGGTTCTGATATGGAAAAACAGCTCATCATCGGCCAAATCTCCAAGCCGCAGGGCATCCGCGGCGAAGTCAAAGTCAAACCGTATACGGACAGCGCGGAGGATTTTTTGGGCCTCAAGCGCATCTTTATCGACGGCACGGAATATAAAATTTTGTCCGTCCGCTGTGCGCCCGACGCCGTCTTTCTGAATCTTCGCGGCGTGGCGGACAGGAACGCGGCGGAACTTCTGCGCGGCAAGGAGCTCGTCGTTCCCCGCGACGAGGCGCCCGCGCTCGGCGAGGGCGTCTACTATATCGCCGACCTTTTGGGCAGTGAAGTCGTCACGGAAGAGGGGGAAATCCTCGGAACGCTCAAGGACGTTCGGCAGGCCGCGACGGATATCTATACGATCGAAAGGGAGGGGAAGGACGTCCTGTTCCCCGTCGCCGCGGGCGTCGTGCTTTCCGTCGAGCCCGAAAATATGCGTATCATTGTCGATAAAAAGAGATTTTACGAGGTCGCGGTCCTCTGAACCGCGAAGGAGAACACATGGAATACATCCTCGAATGCGGGGGACTTTCCAAGAGCTACGGCAAGACCGTCGCGCTCTGCAATGTCGATCTCAAGATCGAGGCGGGCGGCGTCGTCGGTCTCCTCGGCCCCAACGGCAGCGGGAAATCCACGCTCATCAAACTTGCGATGGGCATGCTGCAGCCGACAACGGGGGCCATTCTCGTTGACGGAAAGGCGCCATCCGCCGCGACCAAGGCCGTGACGGCCTACCTTCCCGACACCAACTTTTTGGCCGACTGGATGAAAGTTTCGCAGGCGATCGCCTACATGAAGGACTTTTTCCCTGATTTTCGCGCGGAAAATGCGAAGGAGATGTTCGAACGTCTCGGGATCGGCCTCGATCAGCGCATCAAGTCCCTCTCCAAGGGCAATAAGGAAAAGACGGGACTTATTCTGACGATGGCACGGTGCGCCAAGCTCTACATTCTCGACGAGCCCATCGCGGGCGTCGACCCTGCCGCGCGGGCCTTCATCCTCTACGTCATCATGCGGAACAAGCCCGTGGATTCCACGATCCTTCTCTGCACTCACCTCATTGCCGACATCGAGCCCATCCTGACGCACGCGATCTTCCTGAACCGCGGGCTCGTCGTCCTCGACGAGGAGACCGCAAAGCTCAAGGCCGAAAAGGGGAAGAGCCTCGACGAGCTTTTCAGGGAGGTGTTCAAGTGGTAAAACTCTTAAAACACGAACTTATCGCCCTGTTTCGCGTACTCGTATTCTTTGCGGTCGCCGTTGTCGTGTTCGCCGCCGTCGGCAGGATCCTGCTCGCAGTGGACCTTTCATCGGCGGAGAACGAATGGGCGGCCCTTCTGTCCCTTCTCTTCATCCTCTTCTATGTGTTTGCGATCTGTGCGCTCGTCATCGCGGCGTGGTCGCTCGGCATCTCAAGATTCTATAAGACGCTCTTCACGGGCGAGGGCTACATGACGCTCTCGCTCCCCATTTCGCCGATGGGGATCATCTGGGCGAAACTTCTCTCCTCGCTCATCGCGATGTTTGCGGCCTGTATCGTGAGCGCTCTCTCCCTCTGCATCTTCTTCATCGGGCTCCCGTCCGACTTCCTCTCCGAGCTCGGCGTCGAGATCCTCGTCTCCTTCCAAATGTGGTTCGATTCCATCGTCGCGGCCCCGCTCGAGTTTTTCGAGGAGCTCGTGCTCTTCATCGTCACCATTCCCGTCACCCTGCTCCTCATCTATGCCTGCATCTCGCTCGGACAGCTCTTCACGGAGCACAGAAAGCTCATGACCTTCGTCATCATCATCGGCCTCTACATCGCGGCACAGCTGCTCTCCATCTACGCCATTCAGCCCATCTATGACGCCGCCTTGAAAGTCTCCGTGCATCTGTATCTGTGGCTCAAGATCCTCGTCGTCACGGCGCTCGACGTCGGCAGTTTCTTCCTCGTGCGCTATATTCTGAAAAATAAGGTCAATCTCATCGTCTGATATGAAAATCACAGTCTTAACGCTCTTTCCCGAGATGTTTTCGGCCCTCTCCGAGAGCATCATCGGCCGTGCGCAGAAGGAAAACAAATTCACGCTCGACGTTGTCGATATCCGAAAGTACACCGAGGACAAGCACCTGAAGTGCGACGATTATCCCTTCGGCGGCGGCGCGGGCATGGTCATGATGGCCCAGCCCATCGGGAGCAGCATCGAGGCCGTCGATCCCGCCCACACGGCGCGGCGCATCTACCTCTCTCCCAAGGGAAGGACGCTCACGCAGGAGAAGGTCATCTCGCTCTCCGAGGGTCCCGACCTTGTTCTTCTCTGCGGCCACTATGAGGGCGTGGACCAGAGGGCGGTCGATCTCTTCATCGACGAGGAGATCTCCATCGGCGACTATGTGCTGACGGGCGGCGAGCTCCCCGCGATGGTGCTCATCGACTGCGTCGCACGGTATCTCGACGGCGTGCTCTCTCCCGCCTCTCTGGTGGATGAGAGCTTTTCGGAGAATTTGCTCGAATATCCTCACTACACCCGACCCGTGGAGTACAGGGGGCTGACCGTGCCCGAAGTGCTTCGCAGCGGCAACCACGCCGAGATCGACAAGTGGCGGCGCGAGCAAGCCCTCGCCCTCACAAAAAAAATGCGCCCCGACCTGTTGAAGTGAGCGGGGGGAGCACGGGCAACGTCATTCCGTCCCGCCCGCTCATCCTGCCCGCCGTTCTGATCACGTCATGGTGAGCGCAGTCGAACCATCACCGCATTATAATAAGGTGATCCTTCGGCTATGCTCAGGATGACGTCATTGAGAACAGCTCCATTCGCTCTGAATAAACACCGTACATTCAATTTCTCCATGAAACAGATCCAATGGTATCCCGGGCACATGGCAAAGGCCATGCGCATGATGGGCGAAAACTTAAACCTCTGCGACGGGATCGTTCTCGTGCTCGACGCAAGGTGCCCCGCGTCCTCTTACAACCGTAAGATCTCGGACATGGTAGGGGAAAAATCCGTCATGTATGTTTTGAACAAGGCAGACATGGCCGTCTCGGACCCCCTTGCCGACGCGATGAAGGCGGCGGGGAAACAGGCCCTCGCGCTGAATGCGACGGATCCCCGCGCGGCCCGTCCGCTCACGCAGGCGCTTGAAACGCTCGTCAGGGAACGCCTCGAAAAGAATCGGGAAAAGGGCACGGTGCGCCCCATGCGGTTCATGGTCGCAGGCGTCCCGAACACGGGGAAGAGCACGCTCATCAATCTCCTCGCCGGCGGCAAGAAGACGGTGACGGGGGACAAGGCGGGCGTGACGCGGGCCAAGCAGTGGGTGAAATGCGGCGCGTTCGAACTTCTCGACACGCCCGGCGCCATGCCGCCTTCCTGCGAAAACCAGACCTTGGCGGCGCGGCTCGCCTTCGTCGGCGGCATCAACGACGATATTCTCGCCCTCGACGAGATCGCCCTCGCGCTCCTCGGGGAACTTGCCGTCAAGGCGCCGCAGGGGCTGAAGGACAGGTACGGCGTCGAAGGGGGCACGCCCCTTGCGATGTTGGAAGGCGTCTGCGAAAAGCGGGGATTTTTGCTCCGCGGCGGCGAGTTCGACTATGAACGGGGGGAACGCGCCGTCCTCGATGACTTCCGCAAGGGCAGGCTCGGAAAGGTCACCCTCGACAGCGTAGAGGACTTAAAGGAAGCAGGGCTGATATAAAAGTTGAGCGCGGCAATCCCCCGCGCTCATTCTGCCCCCCGCGCTCATCCTGACCCTGAGCGGAGCCGAAGGGGAAGGATCACATTAGACCTACGGACTCTCTTCATTCCAACGATCGATATGGACGAACTTACATACGAAAAAGAATATTTCTCCAAGGGCTACGCGGCCGTTGCGGGCGTCGACGAGGTCGGCAGGGGCCCCTTGGCGGGTCCCGTCGTCTGCGCGGCCGTCATTCTCCCCCTCGAGGAAGAAAAGCGCATCTTGGGCATTGACGACAGCAAGAAACTCTCCGCCAAAAAGCGCAAGGAGCTCTCCGAACGCATCATGGAGACCGCCCGCGCCTACTCCATCGCCGAGGTGGATGAGGGGACCATCGACAGGATCAACATCCTTCAGGCGACGCGGCTCGGAATGAAGAGGGCCGTGGAAGGGCTCAAGCTCCCGCCCGATCTCGTCCTCACCGACGGCAACATGACCCTCGACATCGGCATCCCGCAGCGGAGCATCGTCAAGGGCGACGCTCTCGTCTGTAGCATCGGCGCGGCGAGCATCATCGCAAAGGTCTACCGTGACGAACTTATGGAGCGCTATGCCGAGGAATTTCCCGAATACGGATTCGAAAAAAACGTCGGTTATGGCACGAAACAGCACATCGAGGCGATCAGAGAGGTGGGAATATGCAGGATCCATCGCAGAACCTTCATCAAAAAATTCTGGGACGGCAGGGAGAGGACTTGACCGTCAAATATCTGAAAAAGCACGGATATAAGATATTAAAGCGCAATTTTCGGACGCCCTTCGGCGAGGCCGACGTCGTGGCGAAGAGCAGGGACGGCTATGTGTGCTTTGTCGAGGTCAAGGCGCGGGAGACGGACGCATTCGGGCTCCCGACGGAGGCCGTCGACCGACGGAAGAAGGACCGCTACCGTCTGATGGCGCGTTTCTGGTGCGAGCTCGAAAAGCGCGAGGTGCCCATCCGCTTTGACGTCGCCTCCATCTTCGAGGGAAAAATCGAATACTTCGAAAACGCATTCATATAAAAAATCGTCACATATGTGACGATTTTTTGCTTGTCGTTTATTAAGTAGCGCCGTTCGTTTGCGGCGGGGCAACGAGCGCACGGACTTCGTTTGATGGGATCCTTCGGGTTTCACCCCTCAAGGGGCGGGCGAGGCCCGTGCTCCCTACTTCAGAGTGATGCGGTCGGAGACGGAGCGGACGAGAAGGCCGATCTCTTCGCCGTACTCGATGCAGCTCTCAAGATAGGAGACGAGCTTTTCCGTCTGTCTCAGGCCGAACGTTTCGGCAAACATGGGCGCAAGGTCGTCGAGATAGAGACAGACGCGGTCCTCGAGCGCGGCCTTGACGAGGGATAAAACGTCGTAAACGGCGATATCGTCGGGGCTTTTTCTGAGCGACTTCTCCTCTTCGACGCGCACGCGGCCGAGCGAGAGCGCACGCGCGGTCTTGTAGAAGTAGTCGCAATTTCCCGCACGTTCGCGGCGGAATTTGCAGCCGTCGATGAGCTTGTCGAGAACGCTGTCCGCCTTCAATGTGCTCTTCTGGATGCCGAAGGACGCGAGACAGCGTTTCTTCAAAAAGGCGCGGGAGATGGGCTCCTCGGCGGTCACGATCTCGTCGAGACGGGCGGAAATTTCCCTCTCATGCCCGCCGTCTGTGATATATCCGAGCGTCTCTAAAGAGCTCGTTTTTGCGTACTTATAGGGTTTTTTGTACTTGGTGAGCCAGCCCGAACGCGTTTCGGCGCCCGTGAGCTTGTCGAGCACGTCCTTGATGCGCTTGATCTCCCGCTTGGGGTTGTTGTAGAATCCCACGCTGTTGAGGCGCAGCACGTTCCAACCGCCCCGCTTTAAGATCTGCGGTTGCAGGATATTTCTGTCCTTGACGGAGAAGGCGTTATTCCCGTCCGTGAGGACGCCGAGCAAAAATTCCGTCGGGCGGGCGGGGTCGATGACGGCGGCGTCTACCTTGAATGCAGACGCGCCGACTTCCACGCGGCAGTCGTAGCCGTACGCCTTGAGCTCTTTGGCGATGAACTTGCCGATGCCCTTGCCGGGCTTGACGTCATCTGCCTTGAGCGCGAGCGTCGTCCTGCCCTTTTCGGCATATTCGAGGAAGGCCTTGAGCCCCGCGACGCCCGCCGACGAGGTCTTGCCGAGGTCGATCGCCGCGGCGGGGAGAGAGGCATAGACGAGCATCTCTTCGCGTGCGCGGGAGACGGCGACGTTGAGCCTTCTCCAGCCGCCCGCCTGGTTGAGGGGCCCGAAGTTCATCGAGACCTTGCCCGCGGCGTCGGGACCGTAGCAGACGGAGAAGAGGATGACGTCCCGCTCGTCTCCCTGTACGTTTTCGAGATTCTTGATGAAGAGAGGCTCTTCCCTGTCATAGGCGGCGCTCTCGAGCTTTGCCTTGCCGAGCGCGGCGGCGATTGTCCTCTCGAGCTCTTCCTGCTGGGCCGAGGAGAAGGTGACGACGCCGATGGAGAACTTGCAAAGTTCGGGGTCCTTCAGGCGGCGGACGACCTCTTCGGCGAGGGCTTCGGCCTCTTTTTTGTTGCGTTTCGTGCCGCCCCTGTCATAGGCGCCGTCCACGCGGATGAGCCGCACTTTCCGCTCCATCGCGTCGGGCGAGGGGAAGGTGCAGAGCTTGTTCTGATAGTACATGCTGTTGGAGAAGGCGATGAGGCTCTCGTGACGGCTCCTGTAATGCCAGAGAAGGTGCCGCTCGGGAAGGCCCAGCGCGAGACAGTCGTCGAGCACGCTCTCGAGGTCCTCTTCGCCTTCCTCTTCGGAGAGGTCTCCGCGGAAGAAGGTCGTGGGCGGGAGCTGTTTGGGGTCGCCGACGATGACGGCCGATCTTCCCCTCGCGATCGAACCCGCCGCCTCGGCCGTCGACATCTGCGACGCCTCGTCAAACACGACGAGGTCGAAGAGGTCGGCCTGCGGTTTCAGATATTGGGCGACGGAGACGGGGCTCATGAGCATGCAGGGCGCCGCCGCGGCCAGAAGATCGGGGATCTCCTCGAAGAGCGCGCGGAGGGAAGAGCCCTTCAGATTGCCCTTTGCGATCCTGTAGAAGGAGGCCTTGTCGGCGTCCAGAGATTCGTCTGAGAGACGGGATATGAGCGCGCTCCTGATGCCCGCACGGGTGGCGCGGGAGAAACTTTCATAGGCAAAGCGGAACTTCTCCGCCGTGTCCTCGAGGGTGCCCGCGGTGAGGCGGGAGAGGTCCTTGTCCTTGGGGATGACCGATTCGAGGAAGTTCCTGTAGATGTTCTTCTCGAACCCCGAGAGCAGGTCCTCCGTCCCGAGCTTTCCGCTCTCGAGGGCGTCTGTGAGGAAGGTGAGGCCGTTCTCCTTCATCTCCTCGGCCGTCGCACGGTACATGCACCACCCCGCGAGGAGATCGATGTTGTCGATGAGCCCCGCGGCCTTGCGGGCGTAGAAGTCGGGAAGATCGCTCTCGTCGTTCTTGCTCCTGTCCGTCTTGGTGACGGAAACGAAACTGTCGAGCGCCGTGAAGAAGGCCTCCGCCGCCTTGATGTAGCCGTCGAGGACGGGGCGCGTGTAGCCGTTTGCGGCCCGTACGCACATGCTGTTGAAGGCCTCGGCGTTGTAATCGGTGAAGAGGGCGGCGTTGCTCTCGTGGAGAAGATAGAGGTCCTCCAAAAATTCGCCCCGTTTCTTGTAATTGATGTGCCCGCCGCGGTCGCAGAAATTCTTGGAGAGCGCAAAGCCCGCGACGCTCTTTTCTGCCTCGTCGATGTCGGCGAGGGTGATGAGGAACTTGACGATGTCCTCTTCGGCCATGGGGGAGATCGCCACACGGGCGAGCTTTTTCACGGCGCTCTTTCCGCTCTTCAGGAGCCGCCAGTCCCCGCCCGCACGAAGCGTGTTGAGCTCGGCGGGATCGTCGGGCTCGATGAGCGTCTTGAAGTGCTTGTAGTAATAGGCGAGACGGCTGTCGAGACGGCGGTTGGCTGCATAGAAGGAAGAAAATTCCGCGGCGTCCGTCTCGGCAAAATATTTGTCGTATTTTCCGCTCCTGAGATCTTCCGCAAGGGCCGAAAGGGCGCGAAGTTTCTTCTCGGGCAGGACCGTCATGGACTGGCGGTAGAATTCGAGGAAGAGGGTCAGGAAGGACTTCAGGTGCCTGCTCTCGGCGATGACGACCTCGGACGCGCAGAACACTCTGTCGCGCAGGGGGACCGACCAGACGGTGAGGCCGACGTTTTCGAAGGGGGAATCGGCGACCGACCCGCATTCCTTCGCCGCGGCGGCGGCACGCAAAATGACCGTCTTATATGTCGCAAGTTTTTCCTCTGTCAAAGAATCGTAGAAGGCGCTGTCGACGTCGAGAATGTCGGGCGCCTGTTTGTTTTCGAGATACCCGAGGATGGCGCGGTAGACGGAGAGCCCGAGCCTGCGTTTCTTGTGCAGGGCGAGCATGGGAGCGGAGAGTTCGCCCATGAGCGCCTGAACTTCGCCCGCGCGGCGGGGATCCGTCTCTGCGGCCGAGAGGGAGAGGGCGTTCTCGAGCTTTTTCAGCGTCTCCGCCTTGTCAGACTTGTCGCCGCGGAGCGCGAGGCAGAAATCCCCGAGCCCCACGCCGTCGAGCCGCTTTTTGACGACGTCGAGCGCCGCCCGCTTTTCGGCAACGAACAGCACGCGCTTGTGCTTTGCGAGCGCGTTTGCGATGATGTTTGCAATGGTCTGGCTCTTGCCCGTTCCCGGGGGGCCGTGAAGGACGAAACTCTCGCCCGTGTCGGAGAGGGAGACCGCCGAGAACTGCGAACTGTCCGTCGGAAGGGGCAGGAAGGTCTCGCCCGGATCGCAGGCGTCCTCGTCTTTGAAGGCGGCGCCGCTCTTTTCGTATTTACCGTCGCGGAGAGCCGCAAAGAGCTTGTTTTTGCCGAATTCCTCATAGGAGCGGCGAAGGTCGTTCCACATCAGGAACCGCTCGAAGGAGAAGGCGGCAAGGTATGCGTCCTCGTACACCTTCCAGCCCTTCATGCGGGCCGTTTCGGCGCGGACGGCGGAGAAAACTTCGCTCGGTTTGAGGTTGGCCCCGAGGCCGCGCATGTCGATCCCGTATTCCCGCTTGAGAAATTCAAGCAGGGTGGCGTTGACGAAACGGTCCTTCTCCTCGGCATGCAGGATGCACGCGTCCGTCCCCCGCTGCCGTTTGAGCGTCGCGGGGACGAGCATGAGGGGCGCATAGCGCGTCTGGCCGTCCTTGGTCGTATAGGACAGGAACCCGATGGCGAGATAGAGGATGCTCGCGCCCGTCTCCTCTTCGGAAGTGCGGTTGCGGCGCAGAAGGCGCATGGAGAGCTCGGCGGCCGTCTCGTCGGGCGCGTATGCGCGGAGCAGGCCCTGCTCCTGTTCGAGGCGGACGAGTTCGCGTTTCTGTCCCTCGCACTTTGCGCCGAAGGGCGTGACGCTCTCCGCGCTGCCCGCGATGCGGAGAGGGGCGGATATGGCGACGAGCAGGAGCTCGTCCGCACCGCAGTTGACAAGATGAAGGGCGTTTTTGCCCGTAAAATTCAGAAGAGAGTTCTTCCCCGTGAGGTCGAGAAGGCGCCGTTCCCACTTTTCGCTCCCCGTCACGGGCTCTACACGTTTGCCGAGTTCGGGCAGGGGAGCGGGACGGCCGCCCGCGACCTGTTCTTCGCTGTAGATCTCATACCCGTTTGCGCCTTTTTCGCGCGTGGGGCAGGGCATGATCCCCCCTAGACGGCACCTGCGGATGTCCGTGAACACGGCATAGTTTCCCTTCTCGAGCTTGGTCTTGAAGTGCATTTCCGCGACGACATATGCGCCTTTTTTGTCGGAGAAGAGGTCGTCCGCGTCGAAGAAAGCGAGGTTGTTGATGCCGTCGGAGATGTACTTTTCGACGATCTCCCGATCGTCCGAGACGGAATCGAGGAAACAGGTCTCATACAGCCAGACGCCGACGGCGGCGTCCTTCTCCCCGACGGCGAGCACGGGATGGAGCCCCGCGCCCTCGAGGCAGGAGCAGGCGAGGACGGCAAGCTCCATGGCCGTCGCCTTCCTGTCCTCCCAGATGCGTTCGCGCATGCAGGAGAGGGGAGAAGTGCAGTCGATCTCCCCCGCCCGTCCGATGGACCTTCCCTTGATGACGGCAAAGACGGCCGCAAGGACGCTGCGGATGGCGTTGCGGTCGCAGTTTTCGTAGCCGTTGGAGTGGTCGCTCCCCCAGACCTTGAGGCGGTTTGCCGCCTCCGTCAGAATGGAAGTGCATGCGGGCATGTGCGGACGGACGTAGAAGGCGAGCCGCTCGGGATTGCCCTTGAGCCCTTCCCAGACGTCGAAGGGGAGAGCCGTGAGCGCGATCTCGGCAGACGCCTGTTCCTTTCCGTCCTGAAAGACCTTCGCCGTCGCCGTGCAGGGGGTGACTTCGGTGAGCTCGGAGAGGAACACGGGGTTGAAGATGCCCTTGAGGTCAAGCTCCACGGCGCTCTCATAGGGGATGAGGGCCTCCTTCTCGCAGTAGACGAAGAGCCCGCTGCCGCTCTCCACCTTGACGGTGACTGCGGCGTCCTCCCCGCCGAAATTATGCACGATGAGTGAAGCGGGTGCGGAAAAGTAGTGGTCCGCATACCCAGCATAGGCAGGGAACCTCGCTTCGAGGGAGATGAAATTTTCTTTTTCTTGTTTTGACATCGGTTGACCTGTCGATTATGATGTTTTTCCTTCCGTATTATACCATGAAAATCCTCTCCTTGCAAGCGCCGTGCGACGGTTTTTTCGATCCGTGTATCACAAATTCCGTCTCATTGCCCCCGCGCGGTTGACAGACGGGAAAATAAGAGATATAATTGAAAAAATATTGAATACGGAGGAGAAAATGAACGGCGACAGCGTCCGAAGGGAACCCCGTGTGAATTTCCGTCCGCTGCTCTTTGCGGCGCTCGGGATCTCCTTCGGCATTTTTTTGTATCTCAGGATCCGTTTCGGCGGCTTTCTGCCTTCCGATCTTCTCTTCCTCATCTGCCTTCTCCCGCTCTGCGTCCTGCCCTTCTCAAAGAGGAGAATTATCGCACTTATGTGCGTGTTTCTCGTCTTTGCGGCGGCGGGAACGGCGGGGATCCACATCTATACGCAGAACTATCTTTCGGGCAAGGCTGCGGGGAAATACACCGTCGAGGGGACGGTGACGCTCGTCTGTATCGGAAACGGCTACATGGAGGCCGAGCTCGACGGTCTCACCTTCGACGGTGAGGCGGCCGCGGGAAAATTGTCGCTCACGGTGACGACGGAAACGCTCCGCCCCGGGAACAGGATCTCCTTTTCGGCGAATGTCAGGCGGGCTTCGCTCCCCGCAGGCACGGATGACGCCTATGATTTCGTCAACGACATCCGCTATGTCGCCGCTGCCGACGGATTTGAGCAAAGGGAGCGGGAATTTCGGCCCCTTCTTTGGCTGAACGCCAAGCTCTTTGACACGCTGAAGGACAAAATGGGCGGCGAGGAGAGCGACATCTCCTATGCCCTTCTGACGGGAAACGCGCGGATGGTGGACGGGGGATTCATGTCGGCCGTCCGCAGCGGCGGGATCGCGCATATCTTCGCCGTTTCGGGGCTGCACATCGGCATTCTCTATGGCGCCGTGCTGCTCCTGTGCCGTTTCATGAAGAAGTTCGCCGCGATCCCCGCGATCGCCGTCTCGGCCCTCTACTGCGCCCTCTGCGGGCCCACGGTCTCTGCGCTCCGCGCCCTCATCATGTGCGCCGCCCTAAGCGTCAACAGCGCCGTCGGGAGAAAGGCGGACATGCTGAACTCGGTCTCCCTCGCGGGGGTCGCCGTCCTGTTATTTCTCCCTGCCCAGTGGCTGTCTGTCGGGTTTCGGCTCTCCTTCGGGGCGTGCATCGGGCTTGCGCTCTTCTCTGGAATGCTCTCGCGGGGCATGAAACGCGCACATATCCCGCGTTTTTTGCGGGAATACCTCTCGGCGAGCCTGTCCGTCCAGCTCTTCACTTTCCCCATTCTCATGGAGGCCTTCGGCTACTTTTCCGTCTGGGGGATCGGGCTCAACCTCATCATCGTGCCCCTTCTGCCCTTTGCCTTTCTGACGCTGCTGCTCTGCGTCCTCGCCGCCCTCGTCATCCCGCCCGCGGGGATATTCTTCCTGATTTTCCCCAAGGGCCTCTTCGCCGTCCTTCTTTTCCTGTTTGCGGCGGCCGATTTCGGGTGGGTGCTGACGGGATTTGCGTTCGGGAGCGTCGGGGTCGTTTGGCTCTCGGCCTGTATCTATACGACGGAACGCGTCCGTCTCCGTTCCTTCGTGCGCGGGGCGGCTGCCTGTGCCGCGGCCGTGCTCATCGCCCTCTGCCTGATCGCCGAAAACTGCCTCTTCGGCGGCGTCACCGTCGACGTTGCCTCGGGCGAAGGCATGCTCGCGCTCGTGCGCTGCGAGGATGCGAGCGTGCTCATCGTCGGGGACAATGTCTCCCTCAGGGAGTGCGAGGACTTTCTGGACCGCCGCACGGGACGCATCGACGCGGCCGTCGTCCTCTCCGAGGAACAGATAAAAACGCTGAATATTGCGGCGTTTACGGGGGCGGAGCGCGTCTTTTGCATGAGAGAGAAGGCGGACGGCCTCAGGGAGACGGACGTCATCTACGGGAAGTCCTTTGAGATAGGGGAGCTGAAGTTCTCCTTCGGGACAGACCAAACGCTCATGCTGTATGTGCGCGGGAACGCCGTCCTGTTCGACGTCGGCGGTTTTTCGAAGCTGCCCGCCGATCTGTCCGTCGAATTGGGCTGCGGGACCTTGAAATATTTTCTCGGATATGGTATAATTTTCTCGGTATGAAGTTTGTACAGCTTGCAAAGGCCCTGCAAGAGGGGCTCTCTCCCGTCTATCTCGTCGACGGAGAGGAGACATATTTCCGCGACCATGCGGTCAGGAGCATCTCGGCGGCCTGCAACATCGGGCAGCCGACGCTCAACGACGTCCGCGTCGAGGGCGAGACGCTGAAGGGGGACAGGCTCGTCTCCTTCAAGGCCGACCTCTATGCCCTGCCCTTCCTCGATGAGCGCCGCCTCGTGCGGGTCTATGACTTTTATCCCACCGAACGGGAGTGGGAGATCCTCGCCCCCTATATGGAAAAGCCCTGCGAGAGCACGGTGCTCGTCATCGTCAACGGCGGGAAGAAGAACGGCGCCGCCGACCTCAGAAAGAAGAAGGGGCTGACTTTGGTGGACTGCGGCCGCGAGAGCGAGGAGACGCTCTCAAAGTGGCTCTTCGGCATGCTGAAACGCAAGGGACTTTCCGCCGACGGCGACGCCCTTGCTCTCATGGTCCGCTACTGCGACCTCGACGCCGCCCGCATGGCGCGGGAATGCGAAAAGCTCGCCCTTCTCCTCGGGGAGAACGGACGGGTGACGAGGCGCGTCGTCGAGGAGCACATCGCAAAGGACGTCGAATATAAAATATACGAGCTGACGCAGGCGGCCTCGCGCAGGAACGGCGCCGTTTTCTGCGAGATATTGCACGATCTGCTCGAGAAGGGGTACGACGAATACGCCGTGCTCGCCTCGCTCACGTCCCACTACAGGACGCTTTCGGAGATCGCGGGCATGCGCCTTCCCGACGCGGAGGCGGCGAAGGTCCTCGGGATCAAGCCGTACGCCGTGCAGAAGAACCGCGAGGCCGCGCGTGCGCTCGGCGTGGAGCGGGTACGCACCCTCTATGAGGACCTCTATGCCCTCTCCTGCGGCGCCAGAAGCGGGAAATACTCGGCAAAGGGCGCAATGTTCTCGGCCGTCGCGAAAATATTTTTCGGATAATACGAAAATACTTTGCTTTTTCCGTAAAATTCGCTATAATATAGTATGAAAGAACAATTTTCCGCGTTTTCAGCGGGGAGAAGGAGGCAAAAATGAGATCGTTATCCCAGATCAAGGATGCGCTGAAGGCGTTCTTCATGTCCTACAAGACCGCGCCCTATCAGTGGATCACGGCCGTGGAGCTTGTCCTCTTCTTTTTGGTCATCTATTTCGTTTTGCGCACACTGTTCGAAAATAACGCCAAACGCTTCATCCCGATGTACATCTTCCTCATCATCTGCATGGGCGTCATCACCGTATTTTCGTTGAAGGTGGACCCGCTCTGGTTCTTCCTCTTCGTGAGCGCACTGTCGCTCTTCTTCCTCTTCCTCTTCGGGATCGAGATCAAGCGCGGCATCTACAATCCGAACGCGGGCAAGACCATTCCGCACCGCGTCGCCACCAACGACAAGCAGATCCAGCGTGCGGAAGAGTGCATCAATGCCATCACGAAGGCCGTGTTCAACCTCTCCAAGAGCAACACGGGGGCGCTCATCGTCCTCTCCAACGGCAGTATGCCCAAGGAGATCGTCGAGAGCGGCGTCCTGCTCAATGCGAGCATCTCGAGCCAGCTCATCGAGGGCATCTTCGTCCCGAAGGCTCCCCTGCATGACGGCGCCATGCTCATCAACGGAGACAAGATCCTCGCCGCGGGCTGTTTCCTTCCGCTCACGCAAAAGACCTTCCCCAACGATTACGGCACGCGGCACCGCGCGGGCATCGGCATCGCCGAAGTCGCCGACGTCTCGACCATCATCGTCTCCGAGGAGACGGGCATCATCTCCTATGCGCAGAAGAAGAAGGATCAGCAGGACGTGCAGATCTCCCGCTACATCGATTCGATGGGCCTCAAGCGCATTCTGAAGGAGTACTACAGCAAAGAATTCAGCACGGAGGGCAAGAAAGCATGAAATTCGCCGAATTTTTGAAACAGGTCTTTCTCAGACACATTCCCCTCAAACTCTTCGCACTCGTCCTTGCGGCCGCGTGCGTCATCGTCATCAACATCGTATGAAGAATTGTTTTCGCGCCCCGCGGCTCTTTATGCCCCGCGGCGGCTTTGAAAGATGGGCGGTCCCTGCCGCCGACAGCCATCCCGCCGATCGGGATTTTTGGGAGCGCGTTGCACGGAATGCCGGCAGCGCGCCCTCTTCTCTGCACTGCATTCTTCCCGACGCCTGCCGTGAGGAAGAGAGCGCCGACGCCGCGGCTCGCTACATGGCCGACGCCCTCGCCGAGGAGACGCTCGAGCGGATCGGGCGGGGGTTCATCTTCACGGAGAGGAAACTCAAAAACGGCCGTATCCGCACGGGCATCGTCGCCGCACTCGATCTTGAAGCCTTTTCCTATGCCCGCGGGGAGATCACGCCCGTCCGCGCCACAGAGGGATCCACTTCCCGCGCCGAAGAGCTCGTCGGCTATCGGGGGAAGTCCATTCTCGAATTTCCCCACACCATGCTCTTTTACAGGGACAAGAAGAACAAACTCGCCGAGAGCTTAAAGGAGGCCGACCTCGACCGCATCTATGACGTCACGCTCATGGAGGATGGGGGAAGGATGCGGGGCAGTTTCATCGCCGAAGAGGACGCCTACGGCGTAGCGGCGGAGATGGCCTCGCGCGGGGAGCCCTGCTTTGCCGTCGCCGACGGACACGAGGAGATCATCGCGGCCAAGATGTATTGGGAGAAGATCAAGCCCTCGCTCAGGGGCCTCGAGCTCAAAAATCATCCCGCAAGATACGCCCTCGTCGAATGCGTATCCCGCAAGATACGCCCTCGTCGAATGCGTCAACCTCTACGATCCCGCCGTGGAGCTCCTTC